>NZ_JAVRCE010000045.1:0-65599 GCF_034530915.1 Nostoc sp. DedQUE09 | reverse complement strand
TCTCACTCACACTCGACGCTCTATTATATGCAACTTCAATGTAAATTGATATTAGCTCAAGCTGCTTCCCGCAGTTGTGGTTGTGAGGGCACACTCACCTCTGGAAATGAAAGCGAGAGTTGTTCGGCTTGAGGTACTGCCGCTTGCTGCAAAACTTGAACTTCAATATTCACGCTGACCAAATAACTACCTGTATCAGCACCAACTGCTTCGGCAATGAGTTTAGCAATGTCTGGGCGTTTGGCAGTCAGCGGGTCACGTAAAATACACCGATCCCATTCATGCTTGGCAGTCGGATTGAGGTTGAGAATATAATGCTTCATCATCGAACTAACCCTTGAATCCATCTTCCAGAAGGTTTTCACAGAGCCATTATGCATTTGGCTAGGCTTTGTGGACGCTATACCCATTATAGTATATTTGTACTAAATTGAGCAATATCTAAGTCAGAAAGTAGGAAATATATCATGTCCCGCTAAATTTAACTTGCATAATTAGCGTAGGCTTTTCGGTCTATGCCACAAGAGTTATATAAATTTTGGATTAGATGTCGTTTAACTTACAAACCATTCGTAAAAGCGTATAGGTATGTCTTAGCGATATTCCCATGCAACATCCGATTAGTTAAAGGACTTCTAACAAATAATCAAAGTGCGATTTATACAATGGGCAAAGCCAACGCCAAATTTATCTATTCCCTTCTTCCCCAATTTGGTGATGTCTCTGAATTCCTAATCCTAGAAAATCTGTCCATAGGTAAATTCTCAGACAAAGCTATTGCAACTAAGCTTACAAAGCAACACCTTATATTTATGTAAATCGCTATATGGTAGATATCTATATTATTGACCTATTTGTGATTGGTCTACTTCTACTAATGGTCACATTAGGGTCAGGTTGGATTGCTCGTTTACCTCTTTCTTTTGCTCTTATCTATCTAGTAGTTGGTATTTTGCTAGGCCCTTATGCCTTTGGGCTGATTGAATTTCGTCGAGATGACGTTTTTAATGCCGAAGTGCTGGAAAAAATAACAGAACTTGTAGTAATTATTTCTGTGTTTAGCTGCGGCTTAAGAATTGTTCGTCCTCTAAGGTTGGGGACTTGGGGCATTACGGCGCGATTGATTGTATTTCTGATGCCAATTTCAATTCTTGCTCTGGCTGTTGTGGGTAAATTGTTTTTAGGGATGAATTGGGGAGAAGCCATTTTATTAGGAGCAATTCTTGCACCTACCGATCCAGTATTAGCATCAGAAGTACAACTGACCGATATAAACGACCAAGATGAGTTGAGATTTGGTTTAACTTCTGAAGGTGGGTTAAATGATGCTTTGGCTTTTCCCTTTGTTTATTTTGGTCTTTATGCAATAAAAGATGATAACTGGGGTAACTGGTTTAAACAGTGGATTGCGGTTGATTTAATTTGGGCGATCGCAGCTGGCATTGTTATGGGAATTGTTGTTGCCAAATCTATAGTTTGGATTGAGAAAAGAATTCAAAAACGCCGTCGTGCCGATGAGTTAATGGAAGATTTTATTGCTATCAGCACAATTCTAATAACTTATTCTTTAACAGAAATGGTGAATGGCTATGGATTCTTGGCAGTATTTGTTGCTGGATTAGTTGTCCAACGCAGTTACAGAAATCCTGAAAAACCGCTAGCACAGTTGGAATTTGTTGAGCAACTTGAAAAACTGCTGGAAGTTGGAACAATTCTACTATTGGGATCAATATTATTATTCAAGCCAATGCTCAACTACGCTATGCAATCTTTATTAGTAATAATTTTATTATTATTTATAATCCGACCTGTAGGAGTTTGGATTAGCACAATAGGCAAACGCCCTGTAGAATCACACCGCCGAACCTTTCATCCAGGAACTAGATGGTTGATTGGATGGTTTGGTATTCGCGGTGTCGGTTCTTTATATTATCTCGCCTACGCCTTTGGTAATGGCTTAAAAGGTGAAGCTGCTGAACAAATTGCTTGGATAACTTACACTACTATTGTAGCTTCTGTAATTATACATGGCATCAGTGCGACTCCATTAATGAAGTGGTATGAGCGCAATATTGCTAATAAGATAAAGTCTAATACTCCCGCCACAATAGATGAATTTGAGTAAAAACAAATATAGGGTATGTTATGCCCAAGGCTAACGCACCTTAAATTTTTGATGGTGCTGTACTCTCAGCGATAACATACCCTAAAATTTAAATTTATAAACCTGTGATTCAAAACATGAAAGAGGCTTTGAATATTTATTACTCCCCAACGTTAGTTAGTAAGGAAACTGTTGGGGATTAGATATAATTCCCTATTTACCCGTTACCTTTTCAATAACTTCTTTGGCTTTTTCACCAAAAGTTTCTGGGGGATTTTGTTTTTGTTCAGCCTTCAAATTTCTTTCGTAAGTCTTCTCTATAGTATTAAGATTTTTTGAATCTTTTATTGCTTGTTCATAAGCTTTTTGTCTGTCTTCTTCTTGAATGCCAACACCTGGATCAAATTCGTTAGCACGATTAATTTTTTCTTCAGAATTTGGTTTATACTCCGGCGGTATTAGCTTTAATTCTTCAAGAGTAGTTGCATAACTAGGTTGCTGAACGAAAATGAACGAGCATGACAAGCTGATGAAAATTATTAAGCCAATAACCAAGAAGCTTGAACGCAATGCTTGTTTTAAAGTTAATAGAATTTTTTGCACGAAAAACCCCTCCTATTGTGCTGTTATAAGCCTTAGTCATGTATAAATATATTCAATATTTCAGGCTCACAGGCATCCTATATGTTTAGGTACAGTTCTTACTTCTACCGCAAGGTATATTAATTTTTACCTAAAGTAGAGGCGTACAAATGTACGCCCTTACCTCTGTATCTGAATATTTCGTAAGTAAAATCGGATGAAATGAAATTCTCACCCAGTGTGTTTAAAGCAAGCGTATTAACCTATAACCAACTGTGATTAATTTTAATTCCTCGACTTTGGATTACCTCTTCAAATAAATCTGTTGGTAATGCTTCTTCCACAGCAAAAACACCTGGTTTCTTGAGTTTACCTTCTAGCAATAATTGGGCAATACTACCTGTGCCGCAACCAGAAGCCACGGCTGTATTTTCATGCACTACAGTTGAACAATAAACGGCAGTTTCACCATCTTTTTGCCCTGTAACTTCTGAACGAACTGCTACACCAATCCCACTAAAATTATTAGTGACATCTGTCATTGAATGGCTGACATGAGACAGAAATTCAATCATGTAACGACGCTGCATTAACCACTTGGGGAAAACGTGTGCCGCAATCCAAGTTAGGTGATTGTAAAAATCGGGAACAGAGCCAAACTTAGTAATTACAGTTTTTACAGATGGGAAAGCTTTGGGCAGTGTAAAAGTTTCTGGCATATCAAACCAGTAAACTCCGGTGCGTCCATAAGGCGGTGGAAAATTAACTAATTCTCTTTCACTATAAGGCTTGATTATCTTCCATTTGCCATCTATCCAAGTCTCAAAAGGATACTGCAACCCAAGAAAAGTTGTCCGCATGACTGTAATGCCAGCACCGCCAGAACCGGAAACTAAATAACTTAAATGGATCTTTTCCGGTTTATCAAATTGTTCAACACCTTGACGTACCATGCTGTTAGAAATACCAGGAAAAATGCCAGTATTAATAATTGCTGTCACACCAGCAGCAGCAGCCTGTTCACTAAAATTGAGAGCTTTGCTGGTATAAGAACGATGGTCGCTGACATCTACATAGTTAACGCCTTGAGCAATACAGGTTTCGAGAACATTAGTATCTCGATAGTGAAATGGGCCAGCACAGTGAATGACTAAGTTAGAGTTTGCGATCGCATCTCGCAACTTGTCAACTTCTGCCAAGTCCAATACCAAAAACTGTACTTGTCCTCCCGAAGACAAGCTAACAGCCTTCCCAAACTCCGCAGAACGTCCAGTAATCGTAATTTGAGCCTGCGTATGGGTAGCGAGATCCTGAGCAACACTGCTACCAATCCGCCCTCGCCCACCTAAAATTAAAACGCTGTCTGTCATTACTCCAGCATTCGCAACAATAACTTAATTTGACCAGCTTTGTGTCCTGTTTGCCATCGGTTATAAGTATGACTTGCCTTTACAATCAAGGCAGAGTTTTCAATTACAGTTAAATTGCTCCCCGTACTAACCTGTATTCATTGTTGATCTGCTAATATGCCAATGATGTCATCAGCCTACTGCAAAGGAACAGCACGTATGGAGCAGACAGGCCCAAATTTCTATGATGATGAGGCGGTTTTTGCAACCTACATACGCCGTCGTCAAGGTAGAGATACGCCGAATGATACGCTTGAAAAGCCAGTGATGATGGATCTGATTCGACCCATTACTGGTAAACGTATCCTTGATTTGGGGTGTGGTGATGCGGCAATTGGGCGAGAACTCCTCGATGGCGGCGCCGCGAGCTACACTGGTATCGAAGGCTCACACAAGATGACTGCCGTCGCAACCAAGACACTTGCTGACACGGATGGTCAGATAATTGAGCAGACGATTGAGAACTGGATGTATCCACAGGCAGCATTTGATCTAGTTATTGCGCGACTCTCCCTGCATTATGTCGCTGATTTAGCACCAATTTGCACCCAGATATTCCACACACTCACACCTGCGGGACTCTTTGTTTTTTCGGTCGAGCATCCTGTAATCACTTCTTCTGACGCTGGATGGACTTCTGGGACGCTCCGCCAAGATTGGATTGTCGATAACTATTTTACGACCGGACTGCGAGTTACGGATTGGCTCGGCGGCACGGTGCAAAAGTATCACCGCACGGTGGAAGACTATTTTCATCTCCTCAATGCAGCTGGATTTATGATTGAGGATTTGCGTGAAGCGTGTCCGCAACGCGAACACTTTCACGACGTGCAAACCTATGAGCGACGAAAACGTATTCCTCTGTTTTTGATATTCGCAGCACGCAAGCCTCGATAGCACAAGCGCATCTAATTTTTAAGCTTCAATTTGCCTAACTACCGTTAGCGCTGAATAACTCACCCCAGCAGTACCTTCGCCGGGATGGGTGGAGTCACCAACTAGCCACAAATTTTGGATTGGTGTCCGATTAGCGAATCCAAAGGGGCCAAAGGTAGGTATTCTTTGACCAATACCGCCAACTATACCGCGATCGCGGGCTGTAAAATGGGCAAAGGTACGCGGTGTTGCGGCTTCTTGATGAATAATCGTTTCTGGTTTGAGATAGAAATATTGGGCAAGACGAGCGATCGCTTCTTGGGTAAACTTTTCTTTTAGTCCTTCATAATCATCAGTCTGCCACCACTGTGCAGGATCGACAAATGAAGAAGCAATAATTGTCGCTTTCCCCTGCGGTGCGCGGCCATCTCCAGGATGACTAACGGAAACAAATAGAGAATTATTCTCGCCAATGGGGCCATTGACATCATACAAAAATTGCAGGTGCGGAGGACATTCAGGCGGAATCGCGCTGGCATCTACACCCAAATAAACCACAAAAGCACCCGATGCTTGAGGCAGTTTTTCCACCCGATTTTTATAACCAGATGGCGCTTGTTCTCCCAATAACTGCACCAAGTTTTGCACGGTGACATTGCTAACTATGTGGTCGGCGGCTTCTGTCCAGACTTCGCCAGTTTTCTGATTTCTAATGACTACAGCAGTAGCTTTACCGTTTTCTACTTTGATTTGTTCTACTGTGTGGCGCATCAATAATTTGCCGCCATCTCTCTCTAAAGATTGTACCAAGCGATCGCTTAATACTTGCATACTTCCCTGGAGGTGAAACAATCCTTGAGGTAGTTGTGATACACTCAACGCTGTGGCGGCATAAAGTAATGCTGTGTTCTCTGCATCTACCTGGGAGTATAGCTTTAGTTGCAAATCTAAAAAAGTTCTTAGTCGTCGGTCATTTCCCAGCCCACAGAACCGTAAAGCATCTCCTACCGTAAACAAGGTGAAGGGTACGGTAATTAATGTACTCGGACGCACCGCCTGAGTTAGCTGCCACAAATCCCATAAATTACGCGGTGGTAGCACCGGGTCGCGTCCTTGAAATTCCCAACTAGCATCAAATAAAGTTGCCATCAACTGCCAAAATGGTTCGCTACCAGGAAACTGTTTTTGTCGTTCCTCTTGCCATTTCTCTTGGTCGCGCCAAACGTTGATGGGTGTGGTTTCCCCAGGTAAATACACCGCACAAGCAGGGTCGCAAGGCGTTGCTTGTGGCAAATCTATTGACAATTCTGAGAAAATCCGGTGGTGAATTCCCCCTGGTTCCAACCCCGCCACCTGAGTTGCTCCCACATCAAAGGTAAATCCCTGGCGTTTAAACGTTGAAGCACAACCTCCTGGTACGAGGGCTTGATCCAAAATTAAGACGCTGTAACCTCTATGAGCTAATAATGCTCCAGCAGTCAGTCCACCTATTCCTGCACCGATAACAACGACATGAGAGTTACTTTTGTCAAGAGAAATGCTGGACATTAATGAGTTTCTTTAAAATTCTTAATACTTTTACTTATAATTTTACCTTCTTTGCGCCATCTGTGCCCAGCGTACTGCAAACAAACCTAACCTCTAACCCCCAACCCCTTCCCTTGAGGTGTAAAGCTGGCACTCAAAGGGCGTTAAGCGTAAGAAGTAGTACAAGGAGCTTACAAGCTATATCAACACCAACGGTTGGAAGCTAAAGTGAGTAAAGCTTTGCTCGATGACATGAGTTTGTCTCAACGCCATTTAATTTGTCACCGTGCATCCGTGTACTTTTGTAAAGATTGCATAAGAAATTACGTAAAGTTATCTGCTTGATAGTGATAAATAATAAAGGTTTCATTTAAGGATGAAATTATATGTCAGTATCAGCTTCTTTAGACCTGCCTAAAACTTTCTTCCTCAACAGCTTACTAGGAGCTAATCAAACAATTTATTTAGATTTCGACGGCAATATCACCTCTGGTACTTCCTGGAACACAAGTGAACGTCCAGCTAACATTATCACCCCTGCCTTCGACTTCGATGGCGATACAGCATCCTTTAGCTCGGCTGAACTTGAAACAATTCAGTATATCTGGCAGCGCGTCGCTGAGGATTTCAGCCCGTTTAATGTTAATGTCACAACGCAGGCTCCAGCAGATATTAACGATCTGATTAAGAGTGGCAGTGATGATACTCGCTGGGGAGTGCGTGTTGCGATCGGCGGTAGCAGTTACGATTGGTATGGTAAAGGAGCCGGAGGAGTCGCCAAACTTGGTTCTTTCAACTGGAATAGTGATACTCCTGTCTTTGTTTTTGCTAAAAATACGATAAACGGTGATGAGAAGGGGACGGCTGAGGCTATCTCTCATGAAGTAGGTCATACGCTGGGACTCAAGCATGATGGACGAATAACCCCCGCTGAAGAATACTACGAAGGACATGGTAGTGGAGAGACTGGCTGGGCATCGGTCATAGGATTGGGGTATTACCAGGAGTTAACCCAGTGGAGTAAAGGCGAGTATGCTTCTGCTAACAATACTGAGGATGATTTGCAAATTATTACGACCCAAAATGGGTTCACCTACCGAGCCGATGATTGTGGTGATGCAATTGCGACAGCAAAGCCACTAACCATTTCTGGTACGTCTATCAGTGATAGTGGCATCATTGAGCGCAATACAGATCTAGATTTTTATAGTTTTTTCACAGGTACTGGTCTGATTAGCTTGATAGTGAATCCTTTTAGTCGAGGACCAAACTTAGATATTTTGGCAGAGCTATACAATTCTGCTGGTACCTTAATTGCATCGTCCAATCCAACAGATTTACTATCTGCAAGTATTACAACAAATGTCGTTGCTGGAAATTATTACCTCAAAATTGATGGTATAGGAAAAGAAAATCCTCTTTCAACTGGCTACACGGATTACGGCAGTTTGGGGCAGTACTTTATCAGTGGTACTCTAAACTTTAATAATATCCAGCGATGGGCAACTGGACAAGGCGGGTTTTGGGATACTCAAAAATGGCTAGTCGGCGATTTTAACGCAGATGGGAAAGATGATTTAGTCAACGTCTTCAATGATGGGGGTCTAGCTAGTATCGATACTCACTTATCTAATGGTGGGAGTTTTGATCTCCAGCGATGGGCAACTGGACAAGGCGGGTTTGAGGATACTCAAAAATGGCTAGTTGGCGATTTTAACGCAGATGGGAAAGATGATTTAGTCAACGTCTTCAATGATGGGGGTCTAGCTAGTATCGATACTCACTTATCTAATGGTGAGAGTTTTGATATCCAGCGATGGGCAACTGGACAAGGCGGGTTTGGGGATACTCAAAAATGGCTAGTCGGCGATTTTAACGCAGATGGGAAAGATGATTTAGTCAACGTCTTCAATGATGGGGGTCTAGCTAGTATCGATACTCACTTATCTAATGGTGAGAGTTTTGATATCCAGCGATGGGCAACTGGACAAGGCGGGTTTGGGGATACTCAAAAATGGCTAGTCGGCGATTTTAACGCAGATGGGAAAGATGATTTAGTCAACGTCTTCAATGATGGGGGTCTAGCTAGTATCGATACTCACTTATCTAATGGTGGGAGTTTTGATATCCAGCGATGGGCAACTGGACAAGGCGGGTTTTGGGATACTCAAAAATGGCTAGTCGGCGATTTTAACGCAGATGGGAAAGATGATTTAGTCAACGTCTTCAATGATGGGGGTCTAGCTAGTATCGATACTCACTTATCTAATGGTGAGAGTTTTGATATCCAGCGATGGGCAACTGGACAAGGCGGGTTTGAGGATACTCAAAAATGGCTAGTTGGCGATTTTAACGCAGATGGGAAAGATGATTTAGTCAACGTCTTCAATGATGGGGGTCTAGCTAGTATCGATACTCACTTATCTAATGGTGAGAGTTTTGATATCCAGCGATGGGCAACTGGACAAGGCGGGTTTGAGGATACTCAAAAATGGCTAGTTGGCGATTTTAACGCAGATGGGAAAGATGATTTAGTCAACGTCTTCAATGATGGGGGTCTAGCCAGTATCGATACTCATATTTGGTATTGAGCCAAGACAGGCGTAAAAATCTGTAATCTAATCTGAACATGGGAAGTGAGGTTTCACATGAATCTCAGTGCCATTAGAGTAAGAATTATGAGCTTTTACCAAAATTGCCAGAAAACCCTCTAAAAAGAAAAAACCCGCCGTAGCGGGTTACACAACAAAACTATGAACAATGAAAACTTGATTTAGCTGGAATACCTCATTTCAGCTTCCAGTTGACGGATTAGCTGCTCGTCGCCTTTTGCTCTAGCTATTTCCAAGCGATGCTCTAGGCTTTTTTGAATATTCGCTCTGTGAGTTTCTCGTGATTTGCTCAGACTTTGTAGTCTATTTTGACTCATAGTGATTACCTACTTTAGTTTTTCAATTTATGTCTTGTATTCTTAACATAGCATACATTTTGTAGCTGTTGCTACAGAAAATATATTTTTTATATATTCTTACCAAAATATGTCTAATAACCAGATAGATCGACAACCCCTTGTGACTTTACTGAGCGATTTCGGCGATCGCGATGTTTATGTAGGCATAATGAAGGGAGTCATAGCCCAAATCAACCCCAGACTGACGGTAGTAGACTTAACGCACCAAATTCCGCCACAAGACATCGCCGCAGCTAGGTTTAGCCTGATGAATGCTTATGCCCATTTCCCAGTTGGGACAGTGCATCTGGCAGTAGTAGATCCAGGTGTGGGAGGTAAGCGACGAGCGATCGCAGTAGAATTTGCTCAAGGGTTTTTGGTCGGGCCAGATAATGGTATATTTAGCGGGTTACTTAGTCAAAGTCCTGCGATCGCAGCCGTCGAACTTACAAATCTTAATTATTGGCGCACTCCTCAACCAAGCAAGACTTTTCACGGTAGAGATATCTTTGCACCAGTAGCAGCTAATCTTGCTAGTGGTGTCCCCCTCAAACAGCTAGGGCAAGAAATTGATCCAGTAAGTTTGGTAAACCTGGATATAGGCAACTGCAAGCAGACAACCATTGGTGTAATGGGTTGCATTCAATATATTGACCATTTTGGCAACCTAGTGAGTAACATTCCAGCGAGTTACGTGCAAGGCAAAACTTGGTGTGTGCAAGTTGCTGGATTGAGTGTACCAGGCCGTGAAACTTACGGTGAGGTCAAAGTGGGAGAGATAATAGCTTTAGTCGGCAGTCACGGCTGGGTAGAAATTGCCATTAATTACGGAGATGCTCACTCACAATTACAGATTAATTTACAAGATCCGCTAGAAGTCTTGTTTTTTTCAGAAAATCAGACCAGTGAATATTGTTAAAGTTAAGACAGTGAAAAATAACCAGGCTGCAAAGTGCCTGTTACTGATTTGTAGGAAAGTCAAAGAAAGTGGAAAATCCTAGATATAAAACAGAGGGTGAGCAACTGCACACCACTTAAAAACAAGCATTTTCATTCACCATAGGCAGTGCCGATTCTACAAAAATTTCCAGAAAGCAACTGCTAAAAGACGTAAGTTTAAAAATGGTGACATGAAGTTCGCCTTATTGCTCATAATAATAAAAGTAACCCTTGAGCAATTTCCTGTTGTACTCTACTAGAGAATCATAATTATATTCTTAGCTATGACTACACAAACACTCTCTGCACCAGAAGTTTATCAAGGTCAGTTTGGGGAATTTACAATTACTCAAAGCGATCGCACTGGCGTAATTATCTACCGTGCTGGATTGATAGTAGCAGCACTGAGCTTTGCCATCGGCAGCGCCTTGATTTTACTCAACAATAACCCAACTGTTGTAACTTTACTGACACCTCTATATGCTTGTTTTAGTCTCGCTCTTGGTGTAAGTTTATTTACAATCCATATCTATATGGCATCACTGCACCGAACGTTGCAAGTTTTTTGGGCGATCGGTAGTATCGCATCAGTGATTCTGGCAATCACTAGTAGTGAACCTTTAGCTCTTGCTGTTTACAATCAGCCAATTACCTTATTTGGAGTTGGTTTTATCTTCGTAGCTTTGACAGGTATTTATTTTAAAGAAGCTTTTTGCTTCAATCGCCTGGAAACTAAAATATTAACCCCAATTGTACCGCTACTGTTGTTAGGACATTTGGTAGGAATTTTACCAACTCAGGCAGAAAGCATTTTATTAGTAACTTGGGCGATATTATTTTTAGTGTTTGCTCTGCGAAAGACAGTGCAAGCAATTCCTGCTGATATTGGAGATAAGTCTGTGTTTACCTACTTGAAAGAACAACGTTTAGCTAAGGTTTAATGCGGATAAAAAATCGTCGGTGTCAAAAATTTCCCAAAATCAAACTAATCAAACGCCAAGAAATGTGGACACTTACGGCTCAAGGGTGGGCGATTGCAATCGCTTTGATTGCCTATTTAATATTTTTCCTTTTTACTCATGTACACTCATTTCTCGCCGTAACTGCCCCGCTCAAATCAGCAGAAGTATTAATTGTTGAAGGATGGCTACCAGATTACGCTATAGAAGAAGCTTTGACTGAATTTAAAACCGGTTCTTATCATCAAATAATTACTACCGGAGGCACATTAGGAAAAGGAAGTTATCTTACCGGATATAATAATTTTGCAGACGTGTCGGCTGACACCTTTATAAAACTCGGTTTAGAAGCAGAAAAAGTAGTAGCTGTTCCGACACCTTTTGTGGTTAAAGATCGTAGTTATGCATCTGCTGCTGAATTTGAACGTTGGCTATCCAATTCAAATTTAAAGATAGAATCGATTAATCTTTTTTCCTTGGATGTTCATGCCCGTAGGAGTTGGTTTCTTTTTAAAAAAATACTTACCCCTGACATTAACGTTGGTGTAATTGCTGGCAAAACGCAAGATTATAATCCAAACAAATGGTGGAGTTCTAGCGAAGGTGTGCGGACGGTTCTTGATGAAGGCATCGCTTATATTTATGCACGATTTTTGAATTGGAAAGCCTAACGGTGATACAGCAGAAATATTTGCTTCGGCAGCCATTTAATTTTTAATTTGAGATTTTGGATTTTTCAGTCAATCCAAAATCCAAAATTAAAAATGATATTACTACTGACCCAAGATTTGTAATAATGCTTGTCGATAAATTTTCAAACCCTCTGCATTCAAATGGTCGCCATCACTGGTAAAATTTTCTTTAAGAACATTATTTTCATATAATGATGCTAGTCCAGCTGCGGCAACTGGTACTTTTTCTGTTTCAGCAACTTGATTAATCAGAACATTAATCTGTTCAACTCTAGAACGTGGGGCTGCTACTGTTGGATCTGAGCTTGCTGCAACTGTCGAATAAAAAGCCGGAATCAGAAAAATCTCTTTAGTTCCCATTGTACGCAGAAGTGCGATCGCCTCTTGCAGATTTTTGCTAAATAACTCATCACTAATTCCATACAAAGCATCATTTGCACCAATGGCAATAATGGCTTTTTCGCATTTCACCTTGGTAGGAATTAAACTTTTCAGTTGTTCTAGTAATGAGATTGTACTCAGACCATTTAACCCAAAATTAAAAGTACCATTCCCAAGGGTATTGCCAAGTCCAGCCGAAATAGAATCGCCAAATAAGCAACCTGAGAACTGTTTATTCTGGGCGGCGAGTGTTTGATATTGTAGGGCAATTTTCCCTAAAGGTGAAGAACTTACGTCATCTTTCGGCCGCGCATCAGCAGAACTAGCAGAGGAATTTGCCATGCCGACTAGCTTCTGAATTTTTGACACGTCAATAACTAGTTGATTACTGGGATAGGCTTCTAGAAAGCTGGTTATTCCTAGACCATCTGGTGATTTTGCTCCGATAATGAGCGCAGATCGTAGTGCTTGTATACTGGCTTGATCGCGACGAGCGATCGCTTGGGAAGCAAAAGACAAAATTTGCTTGCCCATTCCTGTGTTTACCAACTTATCTAAAGCCACAATATCAAGCGACATTTTCACTTGAAGGGCTTCTTGAAATTTCTGTTTCTCTTTAGCGCTGAGGTAATCCAAAAAAGATTGCAGATCGGCAGAAACCTTTTGTGTTTCGTCATAGTTGCGTATATCTGCCACCGGAATTGATTGCTCAAACAATCCGTACCTGACGGTAACTTTTTCGGCTGCCCAACTAGGTAATAAACCAAGTCCACTATGCAGCAGTAAAAATATTAAGCACCCAGATAGGCTTATTAGAAGACGATAGAAATATTTCATCACAGAAGATAAGAAGATAGATAGTCAATAGTTAATAGTCAAGAGTCAAGAGTCAAAAGTCAAGGGGAATTAGGAATTGCGGATTGAGCATAGAGAACAGACAAGGTGACAAGGAAGAAGAGGGAGACAAAGAAGAGGCTTGTTCAATAATTCCCCCTTGTCTCCTCTGCTCCCCTGCTCCCCTGCCCCCCTGCCCCTCTGCTCCCCTGCTCCCCTGCTCCCCTGCTCCCCTGCCCCTCTGCTCCCCTGCTCCCCTGCCCCTCATCCCCACCTCCACATCAACAGCCAACCCCAATTTGGGAATACTCAATCCAGTAGGCGTGAGGATAGAACGGTGGTAGAAGAAGGCGCATATTGGCTAGCTTGGGCACAAATTTCCGGAATTGGGCCAGTATTACTGCGACGGCTGCAACAGCATTTTGGCACGCTGGCAACAGCTTGGAACGCTACTAAGGTACAGTTAGGAGAAGTAGAGGGTTTTGGTTTTCAGACACTAGAAAAAGTAGTACAACAGCGATCGCGTTTGCACCCAGAACAACTATTCACCAAGCACCAGCAGGAAAATTCTCATTTCTGGACACCAGCAGATGCAGATTATCCCCGTTTACTGCTAGAAACTCCGAGTCCACCGCCGATTTTGTACTATCGCGGTGAAGTCGAACTCCAAGAAAATCTTGGACAAAAACCAATGGTTGGGATTGTCGGAACCCGCCAACCTTCAGAATATGGTATCCGTTGGACTCGCCAAATTAGTACAGCTTTAGCTAAAAATGGCTTTACAGTCGTTTCTGGTATGGCAGAGGGAATTGACACTGAAAGCCACATCGCCGCCATGAAAGCAGGTGGACGCACGATCGCAGTTTTGGGAACTGGTGTAGATGTCATCTATCCGCATAAAAATCGGGATTTATACAAGCAAATTTTGACGGCTGGGCTAGTCGTCAGTGAGTACCCCACAAAAACCCCACCCGATCGGACTCATTTTCCCCGTCGCAACCGCATTATTGCAGGCTTAAGCCGCGCCATCCTAGTAATGGAAGCGCCTTTAAAATCTGGTGCCTTAATTACTGCTACCTACGCAAATGAATTTGGTAGAGATGTCTATGCATTACCTGGAAGACTAGACGATTATCCATCCCAAGGATGCTTAAAGTTACTGAGTCAGGGAGCTTCCTTCATTCTTAAGGAATTAGACGAACTGTTAACAATGCTAGGAGCAATACCACAAATTGATGCGATTGAGGCTTCTACAGCACTAGAACAGTTAATGCCAACATTATCGCCAGAATTGCAAACAGTAATGGATGCGATCGCCGCAGGCGTGCCGGAGGCACTCGCAAGTGATGCTTTACCCTTCGATTTTATTGTCCAACAAACTGGTATGGCTGCTGGCTCAGTTTCCAGTGCTTTGTTACAATTGGAACTTATGGGTTTCATTTCGCAACTACCAGGTATGCGGTATCAAAAAAGTTAAGAATCAAAAGATAACGACATTATTTAGCTTTGTTTTTAGGAACTTCCAGTTAAAAAAATATCCCGTCGTAGGGGTGCAAGGCCTTCATTGGTGTCAAATGAAGTTCAAACGCTTACCCTACAAGCATTTCACCCCACCCTAACCCTCCCCTTAGTAAGGGGAGGGAACTAAATTTTTTGTTTCCGCCCTTACCAAGCGATGCCCTGAGCTTGTCGAAGGGGGGGGATTAAGGCTGACAAGTGTAGGTTTTTTATGTGGGCATGAGTGGATACTCTCAAACAGAGTTCTAAAGGTGGTTCAAATAACGAAATTTCGTTCTTAGGTGGAAAATCAGAGACTAAAATTTGAGTTTTCAACCAACGCAAAAACCTCATTTCAGCCATGTTTGTAAAATACCTACACCTGTCAGGGGGATTAAGGGGGGTAATTTGACTTATGTGTACACCGTAGTTAGTGAGGGGTTTCGACGACTTAATTGGTAATTGAGCCGACGTCATATAACATCATTGCCAGGGTTTGACGTTAAGTTGACACCAATCTAAGGCCTTACGCCCCTACAAATCTATAAATAATTTGGGATAATTTATTTTTTGCAAGTCCCTTAGCAATTTAATCATCAGATTTCTGGCAATGTAAAAATACAATTTTTATATAAAAACAAATTACTTAAAATAATGAATCAGCGGGCTTTTGAATACCAAGTATAACTATTTTGCCTCGGAATACAATTCCAAGGCTAATAGTTCAAGTTCTCTTAACTGGACTAAACAACAATTATCTCAAGTTCGATTAAAAACTCGCCCGAACATCATTCAAGTCCACTTGAGTGAACAGTAGCTCAAAGCCCCAGAACTTAAGTTATAGACAGGATGTGGTTTAGCATAATACTTCGACTGTTACCAAAATGTGGGTAATGACGAGATTTTAATTATGGGGATTCTCTTTTTGCTTTTTAAAGCCTAAATTGGTTCAAATGACTACGGGGATTATAAGTACGTATAGCCCGGATTTTTTCATAATATTCCCGCTCTTGTTGGCTGAGGTCTTTTGGTGGAACGATCGCCACTTTCACTAACTGATCGCCTCGTCCACCTTTGGGAAGGGGCCAGCCTTTGCCACGTAAACGTAGAGATTGACCAGAACGCACTCCTGCTGGTAGTTTGACATTCACTGAACCATCGGGAGTGGGTACATCAATAGATGCTCCCAGAGTCGCTTCATCTGGTGTGATTGGCACTTCGCATACCAAGTTATCGCCTTCCATTTGGAAGAACGTGTGCGGCTGAAGTTCAACTTTTAAGTATAAATCCCCCCGTTGTTGAGTCATGGGGTTGATTTGACCTTTGCCCCGCACCCGTAGGCGAGTACCAGTTTTAGCCCCAGATGGGATGTTGACATCTATTGTTTCATTACCTAAACTGAAGCGTTTTTTCACACCATTAAATGCTTCAGCAAAAGTTAGAGCGATCGCAGCTTCACTATCCTGGGTACTACCCGCACCTCCATCTTGAAACCCAAAATCGTTAAAGCTGCTGCTAAAATGAGTTGAGGTACCTGGAGAAGTGCGGTAAGACTGACTTCGGGCGTGACTTTGGCGCCCCGCACCCGCACCACGAGGGGGAGAACCACCAAAGCGTCCTAGCAACTCATTAATGAACTCATCAAAATTGCCGTATTGAGTGAAGTCAAAGTTACCCATATCTGGGCCAGCACCGCCAGATGGGAAACCTTCACCAGCTTGTTTCCAATATTGACCAAATTGGTCATACTTTTTGCGTTTATCTGGATCTGACACAACTTCGTAGGCTTCGCTAACTTCTTTGAAGCGTGCCTCTGCCTGCTTGTTGTTTGGGTTGACATCAGGATGGTATTTGCGGGCTAGTTTACGAAAGGCTTGTTTAATTTCCTCTGAACTGGCAGTCTTGCTGACTCCCAAAATAGCGTAATAGTCCTTGAAGTCGGTTGCAGCCATCTACCAGCCTCCTATAGAAATTCCCGTTATGTTTTTTTTTAAGATGAGAGATATTGAATTTGCCTGGTATAGTGCCAAACAAAATGAATCTGATTTCAAATTAACAAAAAATATAGAAAATCAAGTGTGGTTCTCGCTCATCAAGGAATCGCAATTCCCGTACTCCGATTTTTCTGATAAGCGGCTGAGGCTGTCTAATCCTTCTTCCCGACTTGGGGGAGCATCCCGGAGTTGACGGTGCATCCGCAAAATAATTTCTTCTGGAACTTGGCGCGATCGCCTTTTATTCCGTGCCAAACACAGCCAAACTGGTGTATCCACCCAAATTCCCCTAATGTGGGTAAAGCCCAAGTTACGGGCGAAAGCAATGACTTCACGACGATGGCGGCGCTGGGCATTGGTGGCATCAAAAACAGCTGTATTAGTTGTGGAAATAGCTTGTTGAAATTGCCGCTCAATTTCGCGCCAAATCAGTAGCCACGATCCTTGAACAGCTTGGGAACCGAACAATTGCCCCCGAATGGCATCTGTAGAAATTAGAGCCATTTGGGGGCATTCTGCCAGTAATTGTTTTGCCAAAGTTGACTTACCGCTACCTGGAAGACCAATCAGCAAAATTAGTGCTGAGTGCTGAGTGCTGTTAGCGGAAGCGGGGCGTTTAGCCCGTGCTGAGTAAGAAGTTAAGAGTGAGGAGTTAGAAGTTAGGAGTGAAGAGTGATTAGAAGTTTTATTCATAACTTATAACTCATAACTTATAACTCATAACTCAGCACTCACAACTCAGCACTCACAACTCAGCACTCACAACTATTAAATGATTGTTCCATCAGGAATTACAGCATTTTTCAGTACGACAACGATGCCACTACGGATGTAGAAACCTTGACTTTCTCGGTCGGCTTCTTGCACGTTATCTTTATTGATAATTTTGACATCGTGACCGATACTGGCATTTTTATCAATGATGGCACCGCGAATAATCGAGTCAGTACCAATACCTACAGGTATATCACCTTTTTCTACGTTGCATTGGCGTTCTACAGAAGCTTGGTAAAAATCTGCACCCATGAGAAGGGACTCTTCGATAACACAACCAGATTCAATTCGCGATCGCACTCCCAAAACTGAATGTTGAATGCGGCAATTTTTCAAAATGCAACCTTCGCCGATAATTGATTCTGTGATCTGGCAATCTAATAGTTTACTCGGAGGTAAGTATCGAGCGCGGGTATAAATTGGTGCTTTCTCATCGTAGAAACTAAAAGGTGGCTGGGGCTGCTGAGTCAGCGCTAGATTTGCATGATAAAATGCTTCGATTGTTCCAATATCTTCCCAATAGTCATCAAAAAGATAAGCTTGAACGTTGTAATCTTTAGAGGCATCAGGAATAATTTCTTTACCGAAATCAGTCCTTTCTATTCCTTCTCTCAACAACTTGAACAAAACATCTTTTTTAAAGACATAAATCCCCATTGAGGCGATGTAAGGTTGTTGCTGGGCTTGTTCTTTTGATAATCCCAGTACGCTTGTATCAACCTGCATTTGGGTTAACGCTTCACCTTTGGGTTTTTCGCTAAAATCTATTACTCTACCAGAATCGTCAATTTTCATCAAGCCAAAATCTGAGGCGCGGCGCTCATCGATGGGGATGACTGAGAGAGTAATATCAGCCCCCGTTTCCCTATGGCGCTGGATAAAGTCGCGATAATCCATGCGGTAGAGGTGATCGCCTGAGAGAATTAGATATTCTTCTACATCCCATTCTTCCATTAACCATAAGTACTGACGTACAGCATCGGCTGTACCTTGGAACCAGTTAGGGTTTTCTGGTGTTTGTTGTGCAGCTAGCACTTCCACAAAGCCTTCATTGAAACCAGTAAAGTTGTAGGTACGGGCGATGTGACGATTCAGGGAAGCTGAGTTGAATTGTGTCAGGACGTAGATTTTGAATATTTCGGAATTGATACAGTTACTAACAGGGATATCGATTAAGCGGTACTTCCCCGCTACTGGTACTGCTGGTTTAGCGCGTAGTTTGGTTAGCGGGTAAAGCCGAGTACCCGCGCCACCACCAAGGATGATTGATAATACTTTTTTCACAAAATTTCTCCCGACTGCCTTTCAACTCTCACTCTCAGTTTAGGACTGTCTGCCACCACAGGTAAGGGGGATCGTCTGATTCTTAGGGATGAATTTTACAGAATGCTACTGATGATGGATAGTGAGGCTGATAAGGAGAAAAGATAGAACATTTGTATTAATTGGTTTGAGGAGAAGTAAGTGCGATCGCTATACCCGAAAAATTAACAGAGAATTGTTTTTGGAATATCACATCATATCAAGCACTGAAGCTACCTAAACTTTTCCTCTGATTTACCAAACGCAGTTGTTGTGATCGCTTCAGACTCATCACCCAAGGTTGCTCTGATAACTGTGAAATGGCATTTGGTGAAAGTGTTGCTGTGAAAATATCTTTGCCATTGCTACCACCGCTAATGCCTAAACTTTCTAAAAGAGCGATCGCTGCCGAGTCTAAAATTGGTTCTGTATGGATGAAAACCCCCAAACTCGGTTCCTCTAAGTTTTGAGTATCATTCAGCGCTGTAGCAAGTGCAGCATCTAGCTTTTGATAATTCATCACCAATTCCTTTGTAAAAGGGCGGGCAATTTTTAGCCTATCCTAAGACCAATTTATCAAATTTATGAGTTTTCATTACCTATCTTTCTACAGACTTAATGCATGAATTTCTACGTCCAATTACAGATTTAGTGCTATTATCTGTTAGCTGTTGAGCTTTCTTCAGAACCTAAATGCCCAGTATGTTTGCAAGAGTAGGCAAATAAGTTTTGAAGACTTCGGCTAGTTTACTAGCATCCGTAACAGCAGATGCTATACCTTTAAGAGCATTGAGAGCCATTGAGCAGAGTTTATTTCCTCGTTCTCCTGATGGTTTTTTCCCTTCTTCTGCTATGGTTTCTACAGCTTCTAGCGCCTCTTTTTTTTGATTTTCAGAAAGGGCAGGTTCATCATTGATGGATTTTTGCAAAGTGCTTAAAATCTTTGCTAACTCACCGCTAGTATCAGTACTAATATCTCTAAGCTGTTGAATCGAATTACTAACTTGACTGTTTGCATCTGCAAGTGTCAAGTTAGAGTTTGTGACATTGCCACCTACGGTAATATTATTACCGCTAGACATATCGACATTTCCATCTGCATTAATATTTTGATTATTGCTTTCCATGATTTCAACTTCTGCTGCTGGATTTAGTAATATATTTGCTTTTTCACCTTGAATATATAATTCGTTATAATAGTAATTTGTAATTGTTTGGTGAATAGCAGGTTTGTCAGCTTGTGGAGATACACCTACCTTGCCAACAAATATGCCTCCACCTTTATTTTCAATACTATAACGAGAAAAGTCTAATCCTTCATGCTCTTGAGCAGCTTTAGCAAGCGAAATGCCAAAAGCCCGCAAATTAAACCCATCTCGCAAAATTACATCTACTGTCTCTTGTAATTTATCGATCCATTTTTCAAAGTCACCGTCTTGAAACTCGCCACTGTCTGGCTTCCGTTCTGAAAGAATAATGCGATCGCCTTGTTTAGTACATTTTAAATAAACGTGTGAACATTTCACCCTTGTAAAGCGGGTATTTTTATTAATATTCCATTCTTGAATACAAGCACCACTCAAAGTTGCTTCAGAAAAATCAGTATCTAAAGCAGTTATTCCGCTCAAAATTGCCCCTGTCAAGTCAGCTTTTTTTAAATTAGCACCATTGAAATTGGCAACTGTATAATCTTCATTATTGCCTATTTTCTTTACTAGCAGTTTTCTCACTTTTGGATTTTCTAGTATCGTTCCTTGGAGACGAGAAAATTCTAATCCAGTTACATCTTCAAAGCTAGTACGAGTTAAATTAGCTTCTCTAAAATCTGTATGGGGCAAATGTGCGCTATCAAAACAAGCATCTGTTAAATCTGCTTTATAAAAAGACGTTCCACCTATTGATGTCCAGAATACAGCTACTTCCTTAATCAATCTCAATTTAAAAGATCCTCTAATTGCTTTTTGTGCAATCAGTGCGGCTGCTAATATAACCGGAATCGCTGCAATTCTAATTATAAAACGATCGCCATACTTTAGCTCTGGTAAAATTTTTGACACACCCATAATTATAGCTTCAGCAATCAGCCCATATCCCATAATAGCTAGGAATTCACCTATAACTCCACAGTAGATAAAACTAATGGTTATAAATAATGCTGTAGTAGTTGCACTAACCCACGCAAAAGTTATACTCAAACCTAGACATAATAGCCAGAATCCTATTCCAGTAGTCTTGTGCTTTGCCTCAAAACAAATATGAATAACAACTCCGATAACTATCAAGATAACAGTAGATAATACTACCTCGTCACTGCGAACTACAAATATTATTAATGCTATGCTATACAAAATAATTGCAGTAATTTCTATTAAATTAAAATGACTAATGTTGAAATTACTAGGTATAGCCGTCAATATTCCGCCCGCCAGAAGCATTACTATACTAAGGAAAGCAGCTACGACAATACTAAAAATACCTATTAGTATTTTTTGAATAAGCTTTTGTCCTGCAAGTGCATTTTGGAATTTGCTCTTGGTTAAAATCTTTTCTGTATATTGATTATTACGAATGTCTTGTTGATAAAATTCCACTGATAAAGTCACGATAAATTAATTACAGGTGCAATGCAAAAATTTACATATTATTTCACATATTACTTTTTCCTCTCCCCAACTTGGTATGTTTCTTAGGTCTATAGGATTCGTGGCAATCAAATCTATAAACTCACTATTGACTCCAGTTAGCAAGCTCAAATCTTTTATATTTAAATCTGTCACCTCCAAAAATTCTTGAACTCGCAGCATAGTTGGAGGTAAATCTACTTTTTCTTTATGTTGCAAATCTTCCAAACTGCAATTTAAAGCTACACTGATTTTACTGAGATTAGTATGAAATGGCTCTTGTGTTAATTTTTTATTTTCAATAGGCTGTGAACTATAAAAACAAATAATAGAAAAATCGACTTGAGACTGGTTTGCCAACTCTTTAAGAGATATTTGTTTGTCTTGAGCTAGTTCATTGAGCTTGAGTCTTACGCCTTCCCTTGTCTCTCTAGGCTTTACTAATTCTACTGTCTCTACATCTAACGCTTTGGCAATTTTTTTCAAATCCTCTATTTTTTCTGTAATATTAAAATCTGTATTTTCATTGGCATACTTCTGAATATCATCTGGAGAAATATCAGAAGCTGTACCCAGTAAATCAACAGCCATATCTTTAGCTTTGACAGGATCTAACATTTGAAATACTTGAGTAACACCAGGTTCAGTTACAGGCCAATTTAGGGCTATAGAAATTTTTTTAAAATCATCAGTAGTCTGAGTTGCATAAGTCCGAATAGCTTCTTCAGAAACTCCTGAAGTCAGACTAAGTAAATGGTAAACCTTTTCTTGTGCTAGTTCTCGAACGCGAAGTTTAACCATTGATATTAATTATGAAAGTTTTTTATAAAATTTACTACTCTAAGTTAGAAATATACAAATAAAATTAAAAATTATTTGAACAGTTAAGAATAATTTTATTATTTTGTTACGTATATTAACTTACAGGGTACATCGAGCGATCGCCTTTATAACCCTAAAGAGACACGATATATCTATAGTGTTCAATATATCGCGTCTCTCAGTCTAATTACAGATTAGCTGCGTTAATCACTCCATAGCCCCATTTGTCATCAAATGTGCCTGCGGGTTTGCCAGGAATTGCACTATTTTTACGTAGCAAGTCTTTCACAGCAGCCGGATCGAGTTTAGGATCTCGCTGCAACAGTAGTGCTACTAACCCACTTACGAACGGTGTCGCCATACTTGTACCAGCCTGAACCACAAACTTGGAATTAATCATCGATGAGCGGTCAAAATTTGCATCTGCGGAAAGTGTAGAAATAATCATCGCTCCTGGTGCTGCTACATCGGGCTTCTTCCCATCAGTGCGTAGAGGCCCTTCACTACTGAATTCCGAAATAGTATCCAATTCTAAGCCCATTTCTCGCACTTGGCCGTCAATATCTGTGTATTTGGTTTTAGTAGTATAGGCGGCAACTGTAATTGCACTGCTGGCGGCTCCCGGCGAACCAATTTTTAATGCATCTTTCACACTTTTACCAGTGAAAAACACTGATGAGCTATCATCTAGTGTCCACACATTTAAACATGTGTCAGTTGAAGAAGTGTTGCGGACTCGCAGCTGCCAAATACCTCCCATAACTTGCGACGGGCCAATACCGCGTATTTGCACAAAGAAATTATGGTCGCCGTTGGCTTGGTCTGGTGCTGGTGTCGCTAATTGCACCCGTGCATCTGGTAACTGGTAATCTTGGGCGGGATTACCGTCAGTAATGATTTTTTGAAAGGGGGTGACAAAACCGTTAGGACTCCGCACAGATACTTCCAATTCGCTGTCTTTGGCATACCAAGCGTTTAACCAAACTATGCCTACTTGATTCAAAGGGACATTAAAGCGCATACCACGAGTGCGTCCACTGGGTATGGTCGCTTGTCCATGAATGTTATCGTTTCCTTCATTACCCGCAGCACAGCAAACAATTCTTCCAGGGCCAGTTTCGGCATCGATAACTTTGGATAAGGAATCGCTACCATCATGGGCATCAGCGTGTCCGCCCAAGCTGAGATTTACCACTGCTGGGCGTCCCAACTCTCTAGCAACTCGGAAAATATAACGCACACCATCTGCAATGTGGGCATCCTGTAAATCTGACCTAACGACAACTAATTCTGCTTCTGGTGCGACACCGCCATAACTAGCATCAGCACCAGCGGCAATGCCAGCGACGTGGGTACCATGACCGCCAGTATCCTGAGAAACTGTCAGTTGCGCTCCGCTAAATTCAGCCCCATAGCTGCCCTCTGTGACTCCTGGCCCTGGCAATGTTTGATCCCAAATGTGTAAAATTCGTCCAGCAAAGGCGGGGTGTTTCGGATCGATGCCACTGTCTATAATGCCGATAATTACTCCTTTTCCAGTCAGTCCGGTTTGATTCTTAAATTCCGGCAATTTGACTGTTCCCATTGCAGTGTCCATCCTCAAATGAAGTTTGCGTGATGGCTTAATCCGCTGAATCACATCTTCTTCAGATAAGACATCTAAACTCTCTATGGGTAAGAAAGCTGTCCGCACACTCCCAGAGTTTTGATTGACTTCAATATTATATTGTGATAAATAACTTAAGTCTGCATCAGGGTCGCAGTAGATAAAAACAACGCTCTTGGTGGGCTTGACTGGGCTTTTGTGGGCAATGATGCCAAGCGATCGCTTATGTGTAACTAAAGCTTGATCTCCTTCATTTTGATAGTCTCGATATGCCAAAAGTAGTCCAGGAGAAAGTTTTTCGTGTCTCATTTTTACCTTAAATTAAATTGAGTTGCTGTCAATAAAGTAGTGATTCTAGCAGGATAAGTCGCTCTAGCATTAACGCAGGCTATGTATTTGTTTAGGTTCGATTATTTGATGCGACTATAGTTATCTATTTATTTTATAGATAACATCAAATAAGCTTAGGAGGTGGGAGTTATTCCTAAGACAATTGCTAATTCATAACTCATATTCTGGAATTACGTATCCCTCATAGTGATTTTCTGTGGTTCATAAGACATCTTTGATCGGTTGCATCTAAGAATTACCTAAGATTGGAGTAATAGGTAATTTTTATGAACCTATTAAACTAATCCATTGTCTGCTTAAATCATTACGGACAAAGTGAGGAAAATAAAATTAAGAATAATTAAGTAATAAATAAATTTCTTAAAGAATAATTCAGGAATCAGAATGCAATCAGTGACTAGTCTATCTAGCTGAACTGTTAAAAACTAAAACAAATTGTAGTCAAAATAGTTAAGACTGATAACATTTGCGTATAAAACAGGATGAAAAAGGCTAAATCACTAATAAATACTGAGAAATAACAGATTCTCTATCATAAGTAAGAACCATAAAGAAGCTAATATTTGCAACGATCACTTCTAAACATACAAAAAGTTATTCATGCAAATTCAAACACCAGACTGGGTGAAGCACGCTGTTTTCTACCAAATTTTCCCAGATCGTTTTGCCAGAAGCAAACAGCCGCGCAAACGGTTATTGCAAGAAGCCCGTTGGGAAGATTGGGACTCTATGCCAACACTCCAAGGCTATAAAGGCGGCGATTTATGGGGCATTATGGAGGATTTAGATTACATCCAGAATTTAGGGATTAACGCGATTTATTTCACACCCATTTTTCAATCCGCCAGTAATCATCGCTATCATACCCACGATTATTATCAAGTTGACCCGATGTTAGGGGGCAACGAAGCTTTTCAGGAATTGCTCGATGCAGCCCATCAACGGAATATCAAAGTTGTTCTGGATGGAGTGTTTAACCATTCCAGCCGGGGCTTTTTCTTTTTCCACGACGTTTTAGAAAATGGCCCCCATTCTCCTTGGGTAAATTGGTTCAAAATAGAAGGCTGGCCCCTTTCACCATATAATGGAGAATTTCCTGCCAACTACGTGGGGTGGGCGGGAAATCGGGCCTTGCCAGAATTTAACCACGACAATCCAGAAGTACGAGAATACATTATGGAAATTGCCGAATATTGGATTAAATTCGGCATTGACGGTTGGCGATTGGATGTACCATTTGAAATCAAGACTCCTGGTTTTTGGCAAGAATTTCGCGATCGCGTTAAAGCCATTAATCCCGAAGCTTATATTGTGGGCGAAGTCTGGGGAGATTCCCGCCAGTGGTTGGATGGGACGCAATTTGACGGCGTGATGAATTATCTATTTGCTGGGCCGACAATTGCATTTGCGGCAGGCGATCGCGTAGTCTTAGAACAAGTCCAAAGCCGCGACTATCAACCTTATCCACCCTTATTTGCTGCCGAGTACGCCACCAAAATCCAAGAAGTACTGCAACTTTACCCTTGGGAAATTCAGCTAACTCAACTCAATTTGCTCGCAAGTCACGATACAGCCCGATTGATGACCATTGCAGGCGGCGATATAGCCAGTATAGAATTGTCAACTCTACTGTTACTCACCTTTCCCGGCGCCCCCAGCATCTACTATGGTGATGAAGTTGGTTTACCTGGTGCTATAGATCCCGACTCACGTCGTGGTTTTCCTTTAGAGAGTAACTGGAATCAAGAAATTTTTAATACTCACCGCCAGTTAATTGCCCTCCGCCACACTTACCCAGCCTTGCGTACAGGTGATTACCAAGTTCTCTTTGCTCAAGGGCAACTTTATATCTTTGCGCGAACTTTGGGGGCAGAAGAATTAATAATTGCCATCAACGCTGGTACAAGTTCGGCAACAGCAAATGCAGATGTCCCCACTTTGCGTACTCAACCCAACAAGCTTTTATATGGCACTGCTGAAGTTGAGTGGAATGCTGAAGGAGAAACTCAGCAGTTGTCATTGACTATTCCTGCACGCAGTGGCTGCATTCTGGGAGTGGGGAGTAGGGAATGAGGGGACAAGGGGCAGGGGAGCAGGGGAGCAGGGGAGAAGTTGCAGTAAGCTTAAGCTTTTCCCCTCTGCCCCTCTGCCCCTTTGCACCTCTGCCCCTCTGCACCTCTGCCCCTCTGCCCTTACTTCCCCGCCACCATTGCAGGCATCAACACCGCATCAATAACGTGGATCACGCCATTGTCTGCCAGAATATCTGTTTTGACGACATTGGCGTTATTTACCTTAAATTTACCGCCGACAGATTCAATGGCTACAATTGACCCTTCAAGCGTCTCTGCCTCGTTAATCTGTACCAAATCATCAGACCTAACATCCCCACTAGCGATATGATACGCCACAATTTTCTGGAGCTTAGGGATATCTTGTAGTAGCGAGTCTAAAGTTCCCTCTGGCAGATTGGCAAAAGCTTCGTCAGTTGGTGCAAAGAGCGTGAAAGAACCAGGGCTTTTCAAAGTTTCTATGAAATTTACAGCTTTAGCAGCCTCTATTAGGGTATTGAAATTACCCGCTGCGATCGCAGTTTCCACAAGGTCAGCCATGAGGGTGCGTTATTTAATACTACAAGTTACTTATAAAGTGACTAAAATATCTTAGCCTCTATCAATAGAGAGGTTGCTGGCGATTTAACAGACGGCAGCAGACTGATTTAGTACTGTTACACTGGAGAATGACCCCAAGAACCACTGATTATGCTAAAGCGCTCTAAGTTCGAGACAACTCAATCTCAGATCATGCACCGTGCTGAGGATCTGATTAGTGCAGCCTCAAATCGATACCGCATTACGGTTCAGGTAGCAAATCGTGCTAAACGTCGTCGTTACGAAGACTTTGAAAGTAACGAAGATGCGATGATGAAGCCAGTGCTAAGGGCAATTATCGAAATGTCCGATGAATTGACTCAACCAGAAATTATCGGCGAACTATAAGATTTAGTGCTGAGTGCTGAGTGCTGAATTCTGAATCAGGCAAATTCATATTTTCACTCAGCAACGCCCAAAATATTGTTCTATGAAAAAGAAAAAATTTCTGTTTAAATCAATTTTCTCAAAACTCGCAACTAAGCACTGGCTCAAACTGAACTATCCCCTAACACCACTACTCCT
This sequence comes from Nostoc sp. DedQUE09, assembly GCF_034530915.1. Classification (NCBI taxonomy): domain Bacteria; kingdom Bacillati; phylum Cyanobacteriota; class Cyanophyceae; order Nostocales; family Nostocaceae; genus Nostoc; species Nostoc sp. DedQUE09. Next base: position 38,203 of record NZ_JAVRCE010000045.1, on the reverse strand, counting down.
TACCTTAATGGTAATCGGTGTAATTGTTTTGGGTTCAGGGGCGGATAAATCAATACATAGAAATTTATTTAGTATCCAACCTGCTTCTGCCCAGAGAATCACGCCTACCGATGTTTGGCAGCTAGTGTATCAGCAATTGCCAGATTTCCCACGGGAAAATAAGTATATCAGTAAAGAAAATGGGAAAGTTGCCGAAAGCAACACCTTAGCAAATCGTCTAATTAGATATCACATTTATACCAAAGGGCGTGCCCCAATTTATCGCTTAGATTGGAAGCTGACTTTAGCTGATTACCTGGGTGCGAACGAAATTATGTATGATACTACTTATCCAGGAAATGATGCACTACAGAAAAATCCGATAGAAGGCGATCGCAAAGCCATCAAGAGTCTCACCCGCAGCCAACGAGATGCCCTAGTACAAGTCTTAGTCAATATATTTAATCCTACTTCCCAAAACACCGTACCCCCTAACTCCAACACCGCTCCCAGTCCAACTACATCAACTACCCCACAGCCACCACAACGAGGAGGTGCTGAACTACTTAAGTAATAGAAGAGTTATAAGTTGTAAATTAATAACTCCTAACTCTTAACTCCTCACTCCTCACTTTTTATGGAACGCGTTGTCAAAACCGGATTGGGTTGGCGTATTGGCTGGAACCCCGATACATCTGAGTTTAAAGGTTTAGTCGGTACAGATGATTGGGCAATTGAGTTAACCGAAGCCGAGTTAAATGATTTTTGTCGACTACTAGCACAGCTAGCAGACACCATGAAGCAACTCGCAACTGAATTGATGGAAGAGGAAAAAATTACTTGTGAAGCCGAAAGCGATTTATTATGGATGGAAGTGGAAGGCTATCCTGATGATTACAGTCTGCGCTTCATCTTGAATACAGGGCGATGTGTAGAAGGTAAATGGAATGCTTCTGCTGTTCCAGATTTACTGCAAGCTAGTGGGATGCTTAAGGTTTTTTAAAATTGCCTCTTGATTATCCTACAGTTTTGCTATATGATAGGAATTCTGACCGGGGCGTAGCGCAGCTTGGTAGCGCGCCACTTTGGGGTAGTGGAGGTCGTGGGTTCGAATCCCGCCGCTCCGATTGATGATAAGCCATACCTGCTAGTCTTTTTAAAAGATTAGCAGGTTTTTTCATAACTTTTACCTGAAAAAACCTAACCGAACAGTAAATAGGGGTATACCCAATACTTTTCGGGTTTTGGGGGAAAGGGGAAAGGGAAAAGGTTTGAATTTACCTTTACCCGCAAACCCATTAACCTTTCCCCTAGTAGTTCGCCAAGTTCACTTGGCGGGGTAAAGGGGAAGGTGGGGTCCCCTCTGGGGATAAGGGGCAGGGGGAATGGGTAAAGGGTTTAAATCCCTTACCCTTTTCCCTTTCCCCAATCAAGAGTCCTCACTTAGCATTTTTGGGTTGGCAGACTACTAGACCAAAAAAGAGATTGTTGGGTTTATCCGAAAAGTATTGGGCGTATACCCGCACAATCAAATTTTGTCAGTGATAAGTAATTAGGCGGACTTAATATAAAATCTCTAGCAGATTAGTAGGTAGATTGGCATGAGTGAAAGTACAGAAACGATTTTCAGCAAAATCATTCGTCGGGAAATTCCCGCTGATATTGTTTACGAGGATAATTTAGCCCTAGCATTCAAAGACATCCATCCCCAAGCACCCGTTCACATCCTCGTCATTCCCAAAAAACCCATTGCGACACTAGCTGAGGCTGAATCTGAGGATCATGCTGTGTTGGGGCATCTTTTGTTAACTGCTAAACGTGTTGCAGAAGAAGCTGGATTAAAAAATGGTTATCGAGTTGTCATCAATGCTGGTGATGACGGCGGTCAAACAGTCCATCACTTACATTTGCATATTTTGGGAGGACGGCAGTTGGATTGGCCCCCTGGTTGATGCGAGGCAGGAGGCAAGGGGCAGAGGCGCAGAGGGGAAAAGCTTACTGCAACTCTCCTCTGCTCCCCTGCACCCCTGCTCCCCTGCACCCTTGCTCCCCTGCTCCCCTGCTTTTTAATACCAATGCTCATAGTGCTGAATTCTGGCAGTTCGTTTTCACTTGACTGTGCGGTAGTGTAAAAACAACTCACTTCCAACCTGACGAGTTTCTATGAGTTCTAGATGAGGAGCAGCATTGGGAAGAAAACCCTCTCCCTCCACTGGGCTAGGGGCGTGCTTTCCCCCAAAAATGATCGGCCAAATAGTCAACCACCAATCGTCAATTCGCCCTGCCTTAACTAGAGCAGCTGTTAAAGAACCACCTCCCAAAGCAACGACTTTGTGAATACCCCGCTCTGCCATCAAGGTGTAGGCCCGATCCCAGTCCAGGTCTGTATCTCCCAAATCAATTAATTCAGCCAGTTTTTGCAAGGTTGTTGTATCAGAACTGCTCTCTAAAGCAGTCCGTGTGGTAAATATCCATCGCTCAATGTCTTGACTCAAAAAAGGCAAGTCCGGCGATAAGTTAAGGGAACCTGAAACAACACAAGTAATCGGCTGAGGAGACTGACCGCGAACCTCACGTGCTGCCAACAGTTCGCGATCGCGAATTGTAAAGGTTCCCCCCTCAGCCCGAATTGTCCCTGCTCCTACCAGCAATAGATCGGCAAGGGAGGCTTGATATTCCAAGTGTGCTTGATCGACTACATCGGGTTCACGGGGCGCTTTCGGATCTACGGCACTAATTTTTCCATCGGCCGTCATGGCAAGAACTACAGTTGTTTGGATAGCTGACATGATTATGTTGTAACGATTCTTTATAATTTTACCTTTTTGAATCCCCTCAATACTTGAGAGTGAATAGTTGTTGCGTTGTGCCTTAAATCGCTTTGTGAACTATGGCTGAAGGTGCTAAAAAACTGTTGTTGAATGATCCTCTCTACACAAGAGTTTTTTTACGCCTAAGAAACTATCATGCCTAAACACATATCTGCAATCGTCGTATTTGTCTTAACTTTAATTTTGGGGTTTGCATCTCCAGTTCAAGCTGCAACTCCCCGTTCAACTTGGGTAGTGAATGAAATTTACCAATATAATCATCCTTTTGCTTCTCAATTACCTCAAGAACTGGCAACGAAGATGCAAAAGATGACAGCTAAAGATAGCCCTTTCACCTTTTACCGGGGGACGGCTCACATTTTTTATCGTGATATGCAGACCTTACCAAATTCAGAATTTGTAAACTCTTCAACCTCAGCCATCTGGTTAGAAGGAGATATGCATCTGCAAAATCTTGGAGCGATCAGAGATAGCAAAGACAACAACGTTTTTGACACCACCGACTTTGATGAAGGCTATCTTGGCCCTTACGTTTGGGACTTGCGACGGATGGTAGTCTCCATTTTGTTGGTAGCTAAAGAGAATGGTCTTAATTCAACTGATGCTGAGGATGTTGTGCGAAATTTCTTGGATGCTTACCTCAATAAGATGAACGACTTTAAGGGAAGCAATGATGAACTGTCGTACCGTTTACAACCCAGCAATACAAACGGTGTGGTCAAAGATTTAATTCAAAAGGCATCAGAGAAGAGCCGTTCTAAGTTTTTAAAACAGTACACGGTGCTAAATAACAGTAACAATCGCGTCTTCAAGACAGTCTCAAATCTCCAGCCTGTATCTAGCAGCACCTATTCTGACATTGCTGGGGCTATGAGCAGCTACATCACCTCAATTCCTATCAGTAAGCGCTACAACGACAGTTACTATACCCTCAAGGACATTCGGCTTAAATTAGGTTCAGGTGTTGGTAGTCTTGGGAAGTACCGATATTACTTGCTGATTGAGGGACCAAGTTCAGCAACCGACGACGATCGCATTTTAGAGATGAAGCAGGAAGGCAGTAGCGCAGTTGCGATGGCGTTCCGCCCGCCGGAGGCGATCGCAGTTCCAGGTTTGCTACCGAGTTCAGTCTACGGAAACCAAGAAGGGGCAAGGGTGACAATCACTACGAAAGCGATGTTATCCAATCTCGATCCCTTAGTTGGCTATACTACTGTTAGTGACATCTCCTTTATGGTGCGTGAAAAATCACCTTACCAAGTGGACTTTGACTATAAGTTGTTAACCAGCAAGTCAAAATTCATGGATGCGATGGGATACGCAGGGAGGGTGGTTGCCAAAAACCATGCAATCTCCGATCGAGACTACGATGCTGCGATTATTCCTGTCAGCGTTGACAAAGAAGTGACTGATATTGTGAGTGGTAATAAAGCTGTATTCAAAGACGAAATTTTTAACTTTGCAGTGGACTATGCAACTCAAGTCGAATATGACTACAGGAGTTTTGTAGATGCTTATAAACAAGGGGTGAAACTCTACTAGAACATTAATTCAGTATTCAGAGATTGTTTTAATCTACACCAACATCAAATAATTACTCCAATGAATTCATTCTCTATGTACATCGTATTTAGTCTAGGTTTATCTTAAATGGTTCAAACAGATGTGCCATTAATATTGATTCCTTCTCTCTTGCTAGGTAAGACTCTCAGCATTTGGAACTAAGTTGTAAACACAGATTTGGTTTGAACTATGAAAACCTCTGTGACTAAATAGCAAACAGTTTTCCTCTCGGACAAAGTGCAGATTCAATAGAAGCACGCCTTGCTAAACTCCATATTGTGGCTTGATTTGCTGTAACGACAGGAATCTTTAAATCTGCTTCTAATTCCTCAATTACCTCAAATGTTCTCCATGCCGTACAGGGCAAGACAATAGCATCTGCATCTTTGTGAGATGCATCTTTGATAAAAGTTGCGGCTTCATTGGGTAACTGATGCCAAAGGTAATTCTTTTTTGCTACTTCTTTTGACCGTTCATCACCTTTAAACGCCACTATTTCAAAAGGCGCTTTACTCAAAAACGTTTTTAGGGTTTGGTTATTCCATTCTGGATAAGGAGTGACTACAGAAATTTTCTTAATCTTTAGATATGCCAACGCTTCTAATAGAGCCAGAGCAGGCACAACAACAGGTACTCCTAACACCTGTGTCAAACGTTGCTCTAATTGTTCGGCAAAAATTCGCCCTCGGTAAAATGTTGCTGTTGTGAAGCCGTATGCTCCAAAATGTACCCTGGCTCTAGCTAATTTTTCTACTTCTTTAACAGCTTCTTCATTGATGTCATCCATTGATTCATAGCTCTCAAATGCGTGTGAGCGTTGAGCAACCACACGATGGCTATGAATACTGACTTGACTGGAAAAAGCAGAGTGAAAGTCAGGCTCAAACGTGGTGTTACCTGCGGGTACTAGCAAGCCAAGACGGATTTGTCTATTAGAGTCAGCTTTCGAGTACATATAATACCTCTTTTTGACAAGCCTGATTATGTCTAGATATTTATTTAGTTACACCAATAATTAGATATACATATTTTCAGAAAGACTGTACAATATACATACTACGTTAAATCGACCGATAAAGTGTAATATAACATTTAGCTGACATAGATACCTGCCAGTCAATTATTTAACTGCACTAATCAACACATCTCGCTTTTGTCTTATTGCTTTAGTTTGAGTTGTGCAATCTCAAATAGTCTGCATCCACGATTATTACAAGGAAAAAATTTCATGAGTAACATACAACTGTACTTCGCCAAAGCCTCTACTTTCTCTCAACGGACTCGTGTAGTCTTACTAGAAAAAGGTATTGACTTCACCCCGATAGAAATTGACTTACAAAATAAACCAGATGGGTACACGCAGATTTCGCGCTATGGTAAAGTTCCGGCGATCAAACATGGGGATGTTGAAATTTATGAGTCCGCCATTATCAATGAATATCTAGATGAAGTTTTTCCAGAACCACCTTTGTTTCCCCGCGATCCCGCAGGTAAAGCGATCGCTCGGATTTGGATAGACTACGCCAATACTCGCCTTGTCCCGGCTTTTAACAAATTTTTACGTGGTAAAGATAGCACCGAACAAGAACAAGGACGAAAAGAGTTCACAGAAGCACTTTTATATATTGAACAGGAAGGATTAGGCAAAGGTGATTACTTGTTAGGAGATCAGTTTAGCCTAGTTGATATCAGCTTCTATCCTTGGTTTGAACGTTTACCACTCTTAGAACACTTCCGCAAATTCACATTACCAGCAGAAACACCTCGTTTGCAGACATGGTGGAATTTGGTAGGCGATCGCTCCTCAATCCAAGCAGTAGCAAACCCTGTGGACTTCTATTTGCAAAGATTCGCCAAAGTTCTCGGTGAACCTGTTCCCGTTGGTGCATCTCAAAAATAAGACGTATGGATTCACAGAAATTAACCAAAATCCAAAATGGGATAACCTATGAGCTTAAATAACCAAGTTATAGACAGACCGATTTCCCTGGATCTGCCATCCGTAGAGGCCAACCTCAGTTACCTGATTCCAACGGCAGAAAAACCCGTTAACTATACTTATGAACCGCCAGCCGGGATTCCCCGCACGAATGCAACTTATCAGACGTACAAACTGCCAATTTACAATGCTCGTTCTATCTCAGAGAACATCTCGTTAGATCGAGAAGGATTCGCCTTTACTAGACATAATACTAATGTCCGCAACTTTTACGATGAAGACGAAGTACGCCGCGTCTACTATCCAGAAGCCGAGCAATTGTTAAAAGAGGTGACAGGCGGAACTAAGGTAGTCATATTCGATCACACCTTGCGTAACGCTGGTCAGTCAAAGCCAGGTGAGAATAATATTAAAGAACCCGCCAAACGCGTACACAACGACTTCACCGCCAAATCTGGCTATACTCGCGCCCGTTTGGAACTAGCAGCGCGAGGTATAGATGATGATAATATTGATACGTTACTAAAACAACGATTTGCCATCATCAATGTTTGGCGAGCGATCGCACAACCAATCCAAGAGTCACCCTTAGCACTGTGCGACGCTCAAAGTATCGCATCCACAGACCTTGTAGCTGGCGATCTTGTGTACCGCGATCGGGTTGGTGAGACATACGGAGTCACGTATAACTCCAAACATAAATGGTTCTACTTCCCGCAAATGCACAGAGACGAAGCACTATTTATCAAATGTTTCGACTCCGCAGAAGACGGATACGCCCGTTTTGCCGCCCATACAGCCTTTGAAGACCCCACTAGCCCAGCTAACGCTCCTCCACGAGAAAGCATCGAACTCCGAACATTGGTCTTTTACCCCGCATAAATCGCAAAAACTTGTCTCAAACTTTTACTATCTGCGCCTCTGCGTCAAACAAATTACACCAGTTTTCATGTATTGAACCACACCGTTCGTAGGGGCGCAAGGCCTTGCGCCCCTACTAGCGATCGCCCACATAAACTCAAAATGAGCCAAATTGTAGAAGAAGTTCGGCAGCTAAACAGGGCAATTAATTGAAGTTTTTGAAGCTACTAAACTTGGTCAAGCTGCGTAGTTTTATCGTGTAACGTAAAAGTAGTATTTAATGAAGTAGCTATTTGTGTAAAAACCTCCTTTGCTGGTGAAGCATATTCACTTATAGCAATCGGATTTCCAGTATCACTACCGCTACAAATGCGGGTATCAATGGGAATTTGTCCCAACAGAGGGGCTTGTAATTCTGCGGCCAGTTGTTCGCCGCCACCACTACCAAAAATCGGTGTGCGTGAACCACAATCACCGCAAATTAAATAACTCATATTTTCAATGATGCCAAGCACAGGAACACCCACTTGGCGAAACATATATATATTACGTCGTACATCTGCAACAGCCACTTGTTGAGGAGTTGTCACTAAAATGACTCCACAAATTGGGCTTTCTTGGATAATTGTAATTTGAGCATCACCTGTACCGGGAGGTAAATCTATCAATAAATAATCTAATTCCCCCCATTCCACATCTTGCAAAAATTGCGTGATAATTTTATGCAATACAGGTCCCCGCCATGCCAACGGACGATTTGCTTCTGCAAGTAAACCCACTGACATTATTTTTATTCCTTGAACTTCTAGAGGTAAAAACTTATCACCTGTGGGAGTATTAATCACTTGAATATCAGCTTTTCCTAAACCCAACATTTGGGGAACATTGGGGCCATAAACATCAGCATCTAATAGTCCTACTTTTGCACCTTGTAATTTTAAAGCTGCGGCGATATTAACGGCTGTTGTAGATTTGCCCACACCACCTTTACCACTAGAAACTGCAAGAGTTGTTTTAACACCGGGAATTGTACAAATTTGAATATAAGTTTTTTTACACCAAGATAAAGATGATAATTTAGATTGAATTTGTGGCTGTAATTGGTGCTGATGAGAACCAACATATAAACGTAAGTAAATATAGTCATCAACTATGCGAATATTTCGCACCATTCCTAAGCTAACAATGTCATTTTTTAAAGTTGGTTCAATAACCTGTTTAAGGATTTCAACTACTTCTTGCTGGTAAAAATTAACTTCTGATTGCACCATTATTACTAACTCTCTCAGAGTCTATTTATAAAGTAAATCTAGAGGCGATTAGCAAGGAATTAACGCAAGTATAATATACCTCATATACGGCGTAATTACATAATACAGCGGTTGTCAGTTGAGTGAGGTACAAGAACCCCACCCCCAACCCCCTCCCCGCAAGCGAGGAGGGGAATATGATGTACCTCATGTGATTAGTAAACGCTATAACTCATGGCACGAAAGCCTTATTGCGCAGACTTAGACTTAACTGATATTGAGTGGAAAGTCCTGGCTCCCTTGATTCCACTTCTATAGACCTAATTTCAATAAATCATTTAACCCATTGATTTGTTTGACAATCAGAGGATATGCCCCTAAATTTCTGTGGCTGCGGTTAAGCCAAATTCCTATTAAACCAGCATCGCTAGCCGCGATCGCGTCTAATTCAAGGTTATCCCCTACATAAACACTCTGTGTTTGTTGTACTCCTAGTTTGGCACAAGCATACTGAAAAATTTGAGGTGCAGGCTTGGCAAATCCTGCTGCTTCAGAAGTAACAACCACATCCAGAACGGGTAGAATACCACAGCGTTTAAGTACTTTAAGCTGCTGTGCCTCCTGACCATTTGTAAGTACCCCTATCTTGTATTTTTCTAATTGTGCAAAACACTTAACCACATCATCAAATAGTTGACATTTACTGATATAATCTTCCCAATACTCTGACAATAGATTATCCGCATCAGTATCTGAAAATTGATATCCATAATTCGAGAATGCTTCTCTTAATCTTCTTCTACCCGATTCTTGAAATGAGACTTGTTTAGCAAAGAACTGTTTGTACCATTTACGAGTTAAAGATATCCATTGCTCTTGAAATAATGTTAACTCATATTCGCTATTGGGAATGATTTTCTTAAACAATGTACTTGCTGCATTTCTAATTGCTGTATTGTGATCTATCAGCGTATCGTCAAGGTCAAAAAATACGGCCTTAATCATATGTTGAACTATAGAGGTAAATTTAAATTCAAAGTTTTTTCTGAGGTTATAAAAATAAGGACAAAAAAAACTCTGCGTCTCTTTGCGCTTACTTAGCGTTACTCCGCGTTAAAAACAATATCTCTTTGTAACCTTTGAATTGCCCGTTGTGCTTGAATAGCCACCTCCTTATCAGGATCATCTAAGGCTTGTTGCAGGGAGTTAATAACGTCGGGATAAGCTAAATTTCCAAGTGCGATCGCAGCTTCTTTGCGGACATCTGCATATTCATCTGTTAATGCTTGAATTAATCTCGGCATAACTTGAATATCCGGGATTTTTTGTAAAGCTTGTGCTGCTGATTTACGCACTTGCCAATGTTCATCATTTAAAGCTATTTCTAATGCTGAAACTGCTTGATTATTTGCATGAATAGCCAGAGATTTCGCTGCATTCCGGCGAACTTGCCAGTCACTATCATTTGTAAGTGCTTGACAAAGTATTTTAATCACTTCTGCATCTTGTAAATATTCTAAAGTTAAAGCAGCAGCACGACGTACACTTGCTTCTTCATCAAAGATTAAATTTAAAGCTTGCGGACATTTTTCTAGTTGATTGATATATCGCAGTGTCGTAACAGCTGCTTCTCTTAACTCAGGATTTTTTGATTCTAAAAATGGTAAAATGTCGGGTAAAGATTGAACATCATGTATTTTCCGCAAAAGCACCAAAATATTTAATTGAATATTTACATCATTACTTTGGAGTTTATCTAGTAAAAGTAACAATTCATCTTGTGTAACTAACTCGTTTAATGCTGATACGGCTTCAGTACGAATATCTGTATCTGGTGAACTGAGGCATTCAATTAACGCAGGGATGGCAACAGGATTAGCAATTTCCCAAAGGGCAGATATTGCTATTTTCTGAACAGTAAAGTTTTCGTCTTTCAAAGCAATGATTAAAGCATCGATTGTTTCGTCATCGCCGAGATGTTGCAAGGTTTTGACAGCTACTATACGATCATTTACGTCAGGCGATCGCAACATTTCTAACCAATGGTTGAGGTCATCATTCATTAATTTTTACCCAGATAGTTAACGTAATAAAAAGGGAATTTGCACAGTAATTGCATTGGTTGGACATTCTTTTTCACAAGGTAGACAAAACCAACATTCATCATATTTCATGTAGGCTTTGCCTGTTTCTGGATTTTTTGCCAATACATCCAAGGGGCAAACTTCAATACAGGCTGTGCATTTTTCTAGACATTTAGATTCATCAACGATTACAGGAACATCTATTCTCTGATTAATTAAAGCCATAAAATAACTCCATGATTTTGTATTGAAACTGCTAAACGGTAAAATAAATAGGGTAATATTACATGAATTATCTCACGATTTTGGGTTATCTAGATGTATACGATGCAGTTCATTCAAATATTTAAATTACAGACGATGAGCAGGCAGACGGTGAGTGGTAAATGTATTAATTAACTGTATATTTTTCAATAAATCAATTTTTTATGAAAAGTAAATGATTGTTTGATATTAGTATAGCCAATTTTCTCATAAAATAAGTGTGCCTCTTTGCGTTTAATATTAGAAGTGAACAAAATATTCTCACATCCAGCCAGAAAAGCCCACTGCTCAATTTGCTGCATTAAAGAACGTCCAATTCCATTATTTCGATAATCTTTATCTACAACTAAACCCCAAATAATTGCTGAAGTTTGCCTAACTATCAAATCAGAAATATGAGCATGTGCCCAGCCAACTATATATTCATTTGCTAAAGTTGCAACATACACAATGTGAGAATTATTATTTTTAATTTTAGCAAGACGTTGCTCTATTTCTTGATTTGTCACAGTAAATCCAAGTTGTTCGTCGCAAAGAACAGCTATTCTCTCTGCATCCTTAATCTCTGCTTGTTTAATTTTAAATTGCTCAACCACAGTAAATTGATTTGTCATTATTTTCAGTAACCCGACATCAAGCGATATTAATTTTAGCGAATAATTAAGTATAAAAAATAAGTTTAGCATTGATTTTATCTAATAAATTGAGAGATATCATGTAAATATTTTCTGTTTTCCCGGTATTATGTGTTAGGTTCCACTACATTCCACCCAACCTACAGGAGATAGCGATCGCACTGCATATTTATTACTACAGCAATTTTTTATAAAAAGTTAATGATTGCTTGATATTGCTATAGCCAATTTTCTCATAAAACAAGTGAGCTTCTTTGCGTTTAATATTAGAACGTAACAGAACATTATCACATCCAGCCAGGGAAGCCCACTGTTCAATTTGTTGCATTAAAAAACGTCCAATTCCACTATGACGATAATCTTTATCTACAACTAATCCTAAAAGAATCGCTGAAGTCGGAATAACTATTGAATCACAAATAGAAGCGTGCGCCCAAGCAATTACATATTCATCTTCTACAGTGGCAACATACACAATATGAGCATCGTTATTTTTAATTCTAGTAAGGCGTTGCTCTATTTGTTTATTTGTCACAGAATATTCAAGTTGTTCGCGAAGACTAGCAATTCTCTCTACATCTTTAATCTCAAATTGTCTAATTTTAATTTTTTCACTTACACTAACTTTATTTGTCATAATTTAATTTTAAATTACAATTATTTAGTTATCCAGAGTTGCACGGATAAAACGATAGCCTATATCAATCTCTGTCAAATTGTGAATATTGCCATATTTTTTCGTCCATTCTCCACTACTTAAATCTGCTGCAAGTAACTTTACTCCTTGCTCTACTAAATCTTGACTAGCTAAAGCAAAAGATGATATTCCTGCACGTACTTCTGGTTGAAGATATAACTCTGGCCGTCTCCAGCCGGCTGCTGCGAATAAATCAGATAAATCGTATGGTAATAAAAGGGGTATAGCTTCAACACGCCTTTTAGTATTACTCTGAATTAAATTAACCTGTTCGTTAAGTGGTAAAAATCGTAACGCATCTTCCCACAAAAACGGAAAATAATCATAAAGCCATATCTTCTGAGCTAATCTAATATCAAAAGTTAACAAAATTATTGCCCCGTCTCTAATTATTCTGTGCATTTCCTGAACAGCTTTTTCGAGATGAGAAAAGTGATGAATTGCCAGGATACTTACAACTCCATCAACAGACTGATCTGGTAGAGGTAAATTTTCTGCATAGCCAGTAAGCCACTTAATTTGCTGATGTTCTACTGCTTGTTTTCGCATAACTATAGAAGGTTCAACAGCATTAACAAGAAATCCTTTATTAGCTAGTGCTAGACTGTAACCACCAGTACCAGCGCCGATATCAGCAATAATGCTACCTTTGGGTAAATTGAGTAAATCAATTAATTTGTTAACAACACGGATATCAGGAACGCGAGTTTTTGAGTATTGTTGACCAATTGAATTATATATAGACATATTATAAAAATCTTTAAAATAATTTACAAAAAACTATTTAAAATCTAACTTTAGATGAATAAATAAAAAATCTGTTAGTTAAACAATTGCAGCAAATTTAATAGTTCACTTATCATAAACTTTGGTTTTGCTTCTTGTGGTAAATTTTGATTTTTTTTGTTGTAATAGCAAAAATCCATTTTGACTTGTGTTGCTCCTGCATAGTCGTGCTTTAGAGAATCTCCAACGTAAAGAACTTCTGCTGGTGTTAAATTTAATCTAGATAAAGCATGATGGAATATCTCAGGAGATGGTTTAGCAAAACCAATTGCTTCAGAAACTACAATTTCTTCAAAAAAATGTTCAATTCCAGCAGCTTGCATTCTCGGTAATTGCGCTGATACAAACCCGTTTGTAATGACAGCCAAACGATAATTGCGTGCGAGAACAGTTAGCACTTCATTTACATCAGGTTCCATTACGCCCGAATGATTAAAAATTTGCCAAAAACTTTGACTAAGATTGCTGATTTGATCTGTTTGTATATCTAATTGAGCAAGTGTACTTCGATAAGACATCTCGATTAACTCACTAGGAGAAAAGATATCTCGCTGTCGCCAATACTTAGAATTATAAGTTTCAAAAACTTTAAGAAAAATAGTCTCCCTGACTCCATTTAAATCTAAAGATACTGCACAATCTTCCAATGCGCCAAGAATAGCTTGGCGTTCACATAGCTCAAAATCCAACAGTGTATTATCGAGATCAAAAATTATGGCTTTATAACTCATTCAATTTTTTAATTCACAAAAATGCTTTCTTCCATAGTTGAAAGGTTTCTAATTATTTTTAGTATTTCTTTGAAATCTGGACTATAAAATTTATAATTTTTATCATTAGGCTTCCTGACTAAAATTGCTTGTATACCTGCCCGTAATGCTCCAGTAATATCAGCACTATAGCTATCACCTATCATTATACATTCTGTTTTTTCAATCTTTAAATCATTGATGACATGAGTATAAAATTTGAGGCTAGGTTTCTCATGTCCAATTTTTCCAGACGTATATATTTCTTCAAAGTATTCTGTAATATTTAATTCGCCAATGATTTCGTGTAACTCAGGTATATGATTTGATAAAATTATATTTTTATAATTATTCTTAATTGTATATTGTAAAGTAGGAATTACATCATCATATAAATGCCATTTTTCAATACTCTTATATTCATTTTGGACTTGGAAAGCATATTTTATTGCCTGATTTCTATTTATCCCTACTCTCTCATATATTTCTGCAAAGTATTCATTCATGTATTCCCACCATGTTTTTTCATTAAACAATAAACTATGGGGAGTTTCAGGCGAGTGCCAAGGAAAGACATTCTTCAAGAATGGTCGAATATCTTCTAAATCTATATTGTAGATTCCATTCAATACTAAAATTGAATGTAATGTTTCACTCCACATTCCTTGACGATAACCTAGTGTATTATCAAAATCCCAAAATAAATATTTCATGTTTATTTCACTGCTACATCATAAATTTCATGATGTAAATTTACATCTACAAGGTAAGTATCTACAGGACGCTTAAACAATACCATTTGTCCTGATTCATCTTTCTTTAAGTTGACATGACAAAACCACTCATCATCATTCTTTTCGGGGTAATCTAAACGGTAATGATAAAGTCCCCAACGAGTTTCTTGACGATATAATGATGCTCTGGCTGCCATTTCTGCACAATCGCGAATAAAGTGAACTTCTAGACTACGCATCAATTCATGAGGGTCACGAGCGCCCATTAAATCTAATGTTTCTTGATATTGCACAAAATGTTTTAAACCAATCTCGATTTTATTACCTGATTTTGGTGGTTGCAGATAATCATTAACTAAGCGTCTTAATTTATATTCTACTTGGGTGTGAGGTACACCATTCGGACGAGCTAAAGGTGCGTAAATTCTGGCTTTTTCAGCCTCTAAAAAATCTGTGTCTGGTTCAATAAAATCTAAATCTTCGATATATTCAATGGCATGAGTTCCGGCTATGCGACCAAAAACAAATGCCCCAATCATGTAATTATGGGGGACGCTGGCCATGTCTCCAGCTGCATATAAACCTGGAATGGTTGTTTGAGCATTTTCATTTACCCAGACACCAGAAGCACTATGACCGCTACATAAGCCTATTTCAGAAATGTGCATCTCTATGCCGTGAGTGCGATAATCTTCATTTCTACCTTGATGAAAACGTTCTCTACTCGGTCGTTCATTCGCCCACAGTATAGATTCAATTTCTGCAATTGTATCTTCATCGAGATGGGTCATTTTCAATTGAACTGGTCCTTTACCAGAATTTAATTCTTTCCAGATTTCCAACATCATTTGACCACTCCAATAGTCACAGCTAATGAAGCGATTTCCTTCGGCATTAGCAGTATGTGCGCCAAACGGGCCTGCAACATAAGCACAAGCGGGGCCGTTGTAATCTTTGATTAAAGGATTAACTTGAAAGCATTCAATATTACTAAGTTCTGCACCTGCATGATAAGCCATTGAATAGCCATCTCCGGCATTGGTAGGATTTTCATAAGTGCCGTAGAGATAGCCGGAAGCAGGTAATCCTAATCTGCCACAAGCACCTGTACACAGGATGACTGCTTTAGCTTGAATAACAATATAATCTCCGTTTCTAACATCAAATCCTACTGCACCAATAGCACGTCCGGCTTTGACTAAGACGCGGGTTGCCATGACGCGATTTGTGACTTTGACTTTGTGGCGTTTAACTTGTCGGGTGAGAATGGTTTTGAGGTCTTTTCCTTCTGGCATGGGTAAGACATATTTACCTACACGATGCACTTGTTTTAAGTCATAGTTGCCTTGGGCATCTTTTTGAAATTTCACACCCCAACTTTCTAATTCTTGGATGACTTCGTAACCTAATTTGCCTGTTTGATAAACGGCTTTTTGGTTGACAATGCCATCGTTAGCAAGGGTGATTTCGCGCACGTATTGTTCTGGTGTGGAATGTCCGGGAATAACTGCGGTATTGACGCCATCCATACCCATTGCGATCGCACCACTCCGTCGGATGTTAGCCTTTTCTAAAATCAGCACCTCTGCATCGGGATTCGCTTGTTTGGCTTTAATTCCAGCCATTGTTCCGGCCGTACCGCCACCGATGACAAGTACATCCGTTTTTATTTGTTGGGTATTGATGTCCATAAGCTTTTGCGAGTAGGGAGGAACTTCTAAGATTTATTACCGTTCCAAACGATATCTTTGACTTGGATTTGCTTGGGAATTAGCTTGATTTTGTGAAAAGTATCCGCAATGTTTTGTTGCTGAGTGATTACTTCATCTGTTAGCGGTAAAACACCATACTTTCGTCGTTTTTCGGCAATTTCTAATGCTGCTGCGGGAATCCCTAACTCTGGTTCTAAAAACTTGGCAACTTCTTCTGGATTATTTGTTGCCCATTCATTTACTTTGCTTACTTCATCTAACAGGGTTTTCAACAAATCTGGATGAGAATTAACAAACTCTTGACGCGCAAGATAGTAACCCCGATTCGGTGCTAAATTTGTCGCATCTGTTAATTTTCTAACCTTTGTGTCGTGTTCAACTGCTGCTAGGTAAGGGTCCCAAATTGCCCAAGCATCAACGTTACCACCAGTAAATGCTGCACGGGCATCTGCTGGTGTTAGATGTGCTGGTTGAATGTCACTATACTTTAATCCGGCAGCTTCTACAGCTTTGACAACAAGATAGTTAGTGTTCGAGCCTTTAGCAAAGGCTAATTTTTTCCCTTTAAGGTCAGCAACCGTTTTAATTGGTGAATCTTTCGGTACAATAATTGCTTCGGCTTTGGGACTCCAAGGATCGTAAGCAACATAAACCAAGGGAGTACCTCCGGCTTGGGCAAATATTGGTGGTGATTCACCTGTATAGCCAAAGTCAATACTACCTGCGTTCATTGCTTCTAGCATGGGTGGACCGGCGGGAAATTCTGCCCATGTCACCGAAGCACCAGCAGTCGTTAAAGTTTGCGCTAAATTGCCTCGGTTTTTGAGAGCGCTGAGAATAGTTGCCGCTTTTTGATAACCGATACGAACTACCACACCTTGATTTGCTGTCTGTGTTGCTACAGAGCTACCTGTATTGTTGGCAGAACACGCAGATATCACAAGAGTCAAACTTAACCCACACGTAAAGAATAAAGCAAATATGCCAATTCTGAATATTTCATAATTTTGAAGAAGGCTGCTGACAATCTTCATCAGTCGATTTGCTAAATACTTTGTGAACATACATACATTTAAACAATAAGCAACATAATACTACGATAAATCAGGCAATTTACCGTATTTTATGATGGAATATTCACATATATAAGCTGCAAATGCAAGATCCGAAAAAGTATGTCTAGGGGTAATATCATGTCCGGTTAAAGACTTATCATTAACACCACAGAGGAGCAAAGGAGCGGAGGGGCAGAGGGGCAAATTAGCCGGACATGATATAAAACACTTAACCTGACCAAAAACTTGCACTCCATGACTGCAAAGGCTTGATTCTTAGTTGTATCCCTCTCCTAAGAATCAAGCCTACTGAAATTAACTTTGATAGGGGCGCGGCAGTTGGCGTAGTTTATGAGCAGTATCTAATTCACTATTGTTTTTTCTGCCATATCCCCAACCCAAGATGCGACGATATTCACCCATGATGCCACTTTCAATTAATTCATCCTCATTGACTGCAACATTGGTATGAGATTCGGGCGCAACATAGAGCGCATCCGCAGGACAATATGCTTCACACATGAAACAAGTTTGACAATCTTCCTGTCGGGCGATCGCAGGTGGTTGGTTCGGTACGGAGTCAAAAACATTAGTAGGACATACTTGAACACACAGATTGCAATTGATACAGAGTTTATGGCTGACAAGCTCGATCATGATTCTGTTCCTGCTACAACTTTGATACAGAGGGTGTGGTTTGAGTGGTTAGTGCTGGTGGTGTAGCGATGGCATCCTTAATCCAATCGCGTCTCACCCAAAGTCTTTCTAAGCCGCCGGTTGCTTGGTAATAACGCTGATTTGGATCGGTTTCGGGATAGTCCACACGAATATGTTCGCTGCGGGTTTCCGTGCGGTGTAAAGCACTAAAATATGCCCATCGCGCTACAGCCGTCAGAGCAGCCGCTCGACGAGAAAATTCCACATCGCGCACTGTATCTTGTTTCGGGTTCCCTTGTACTTGCTGCCACAGCGTTTCTAATTTGGCAAGGGAATCCAGAAGTCCCTGCTCAGAACGCAGGTAGTTCTTCTCCAACGGGAACATCTGCTCTTGTACACCGCGCACGATCGCCTCACTATCGAATGTTTCAGAAGATGGTGAAGGCGATCGCGTTCCGCCCACCGCAGGCGATCGCAATCCCACTTGACCAGCAGGACGCGCAACCCGTTCATTTGCTTGAGCGCCCAAACTTTTGGCAAAGCTAGCTGCCCCAACTCCAGCCCATTGCCCTGTGGAGATTGCCCAGGCAGCGTTAGGGCCACCACCTCCAGAAGCTAACCCGGCTAAAAACTCCCTTGATGCAGCATCACCGGCGGCGTAGAGTCCAGGAACCTTTGTACCACAACTATCATCGGTCAAACGGATTCCACCTGTACCACGGACTGTACCTTCTAAAATTAGTGTTACAGGCACTCGTTCTGTATAGGGATCAATGTCAGCTTTTTTATACGGTAGAAAAGCGATGAAATGAGACTTTTCAATCACTGCCTTGACTTCAGGTGTGGCTCGATCCAAACGAGCATAAACGGAGCCTTTCAAGAGGGCATTGGGAAGGAACGATGGATCGCGACGACCATCGACATAGCCACCAAGATCATTACCTGCTTCATCGGTGTAACTAGCCCAGCCAAAAGGAACACCTCGTGTCACTGTGGCATTGAAAGCGGTCGAAATTGCATAGTGATTGGAAGCTTCCATACTAGAGAGTTCGCCACCAGCTTCTACTGCCATCAGCAGCCCATCACCGGTATTGGTATTGCAACCTAATGCTTTACTCAAGAATGCACAACCGCCATTCGCCAAGACCACTGCACCAGCACGGACGGTATAGTTACGATGATGTTGCCTCTGCACACCTCTTGCCCCAGCTACTGAGCCATCGTCAGCCAATAAAAGTTCTAGAGCCGGACTTTGGTCGAGAATTTGCACACCAACACGCAAAAGGTTTTTGCGAAGTACTCGCATATATTCAGGCCCATAATAACTCTGGCGCACAGATTCACCATTTTCTTTGGGGAAACGATAGCCCCAATCTTCCACTAAGGGCAAACTGAGCCAAGTTTTTTCGATCACACGCTCAATCCAACGTGAGTTAGCGAGGGTTTTTCCTATGCGATAACGCTCCGATAAAACTTTGTCCCAATTCTCTGGAGAAGGAGCCATGATGCCATTACCACTAGCAGCGGCCGCACCACTCGTACCCAGAAAACCTTTATCAACAATGATGACTTTGACTCCTTGGGATGCGGCTGCCCATGCTGCCCATGCTGCGGCAGGGCCGCCACCAATTACCAGCACATCAGCAGATAGTTGTAGTTCATTTTCTGTTAGCAATTCCTTTTCTCCTTTTTGGCAGTCACATATTTCTTTGGCACTGTGAGCGGCTTCTACAGGCAAAAATCTAATTGCCTGCATTTTAAGCACCACTTAATTTGTCATCGGTGCAGTCTTCGCCAATGAGTTTCTATAACTGGCGTGTTTTGCTCATCTGCTTTTTTGTCTATAAACTTGCGCTAGCGGTAGCCATACCGGAGGTATCGCTGATTTGTCTGGCTAAATTATGCAGTAGATAGAGTTTGCATAATATATACAAAGAGTGTATGGCAAATCACAGTTAACATGATACTCTAATTGTTAGTTTATCAAACATTAAGTATTACAAGTTAATTCTTATCCGGTTGGAACTGGTGCAATAATTGTCGGTTAAGGAGAAAAAACCTTTAACCCAAACCCAGTAACCTTTTCCCCAAACCAAATTCCAGTTTGAAATTCTTAACCGAGCAGTATTGGGAACTGGTCTACTTGAAGCCGAATCACAGAGAGAAAATAAATTAGCGATCGCGTGCGTTCATAACTAGCATCACTAACATCAATCGGTTCATCTGGCGCATGGAGAGGGACATTACCTCTAACAGGGGCCCAAATACCGTAGCGTGGTTCTGACATTTTTACCTCCAAATTAAATGGGGACGGGGGAGATATATCTTGTTTTTTATCCTCACCTATGCAAATCTCATAACATACTACTATAAATTTATCGATTTATAGTAGTATATTTATTGTAAGTGCAAAGATAGATGGCAAAAACCACAAACTCTATCGAGATTATTACAGATATTAAGCCATTACTATTTTATCCCGCCGCCTTAGCAAAGATGATCTTAGGTATATTAGAGGTATCTACTCAACATGAGTGTGACCCAGAGTTTGCGATCTTTCAAGTCTAGAAACTACCGTCTATTTTTTGGTGGTCAAAGTTTATCTATGATTGGTAGTTTTATGACAGAAACTACCTGTGCATGGCTAGTTTATTCTCAAACAGAATCAGTAGCTTTACTGGGCTTAATTGGTTTTCTGAGCCAGGTTCCTAATTTAATAGTTAGCCCTTTAGCTGGTATTTGGATAGAGCAGTTTAATCGACGTAATATTCTAATTACCGCGCAATTTATCATGATGATTCTCTCGTTAGCTTTAGCAATTTTTGCTTTAACAGGAATAATCAGTATTTGGCAGATAATTTGTGCAAGTATATTGCAAGGTTTAATCAGTAGCGTTGAGATACCTGCTCGCTATGCTTTCATAATGGATATAATTGAAAATAAAGAAGATATTACTAATGCAACCGCTCTTCATTCTTCTTTACTTAGCGGTTCGCGGATTATAGCTCCGGCGATCGCAGGAATTATAATTGCTAGTCTTTCTCCTGGGCACTGTTTTTTAATTGATGGTATTAGTTATATGGCTATCATTACAGCTTTGTTAGCAATTAAAGTTAACAAACTAATAATGGTACGCCGGAATTATCAAAATAATATTTGGCAGAATTTAAAAGAAGGCTTTATATATGCTTATTATTTTTTGCCTATTCGCTCAATTTTACTATTGATAGCATTACTCAGTTTTTTGGGAATGCCGTATTTAAGAATTATGCCTGCTTTTGCCATTCAAATTCTTCAAGGAGATTCTACTACTCTGGGTTTCTTAACGGGAGCCTCAGGACTGGGAGCATTATTTGGTGGCATTTATTTAAGTTCTCAAACAAATGTAGTTAGGCTTGGTAAAATTATTGCCTTTGCTCCGGCTATATTTGGTACAGCATTAATTACCTTTTCATTGTCGAGAAGCTTTTGGTTTTCTTTAATGATAGTTCCAATAATAGGTTGTAGCTATATTTTAGAGTATTCATCTAGTAATTCTGTTTTACAAATAATATCAGATGATGAAAAAAGAGGTCGGCTCATGGGTATATATAATATGTCAGTTATGGGAATCATTCCATTTGGAAATTTATTTATAAGTGGATTAGCAAGTATATTTAATGTAACAAATGTTTTAATTTTTGGAGGCTTGTCTTGTATTCTTGGTTCAATTATTTTTTACAATATGTTACCAAAAATTGAAAATTTATTGCACCCAATTTATGTCAGTAAAGGAATATTGGATGAATAGCTTATACTTACAGCTTATTGCAAGTAAATGAAGTACATAGGTAAGAAAACAACATTGTTGTGTCCTCACAATCATCTGTACCTTACCCTACTAGTCTGGCAAGTCAACTTTACATGGTGGTTAGCAGAGGGGCAGAGGGGAAAGAACTTGTATAAGCCTCTCCTCTGCTCCCCTGCTCCCCTGCCGACCTCCTGGCGAACTACTACGGGTGACGCTCCTGCGTCGCTAACGCTACGCTAACAGCAGTCGCTCATGGGGGGAACCCCCAAGACCGTTGAAAAGATGAAACTTAGTCAAAGCAGGGTGTTGGGGGTAGGGGGTTGGGTGTAGTGTTAAGAAAATTGAATTTTAGTGCATCAAATAGAACAATTCGCTCAGTAGCAACGGTTACTGCTTTAACAATTGTCGTAATTAATCCGGCTAAATAGGGTTGAGGATTACGTCATTGCAAGATTGAAACCACTTAGAGCCGCCAAAACCTCCAGTAACGTAGTTTCTGCTAAATTCTGGGACTCTTCCGTTCCAGCCTGGTGGAACACTCAAATTAAGAACCCCTCCAGAACGGATTCCACCTCTAGGAACATCAGCCCATTGCCCGATAACCGTATCGCCAATTCTTGTTCCCTTGTATACATTAGTCCAGGTTCTGCCATCATCAGCGCTCATTCCCAGCCACCAAATTTCATTGCCAATTTGCCTAACGTAATAGGTGCCTCCGTCATCCGAACGCCAAATTCCATTGAAGTCTGGAGACGCAATACATAAAGCTTGCACTGGCTGGTTTAGCACTAACGGCATGGTTACAACTGAAATCGGAATCACTGACAGGGCTACAAGTGTTGATAATCCAAAACCGAGTTTTTTAACTTTCTCTTTTTTTGGCGAAGGTATTTTTGTTCCACCACTGTTGGTATCTATATTGTTAGATATTACATCGCCATTGGCATCGTAAGTATAAGTTGTAGTTGAGGTCATAAATTTGTGTTCCTTGATAAATAACTGTATGACTCCACAAGATATGCTCTTGTGTATATCTGCACACAAGCGCAGAAAAAGGAAAAACATTTTTGATTTTTGACTTACGCTTTGCAGTATTTAGGACAATCTAATATTTTATTTTTAAGCACAATCAATTATTAGTGAGAAAATCTAGTCGGGTCAACTGACCCGACTAGATTGAGCCTTTGGCTTATTAGCTGAGATTTCTGAGAGGATGTTGAAAAAGGGTCGGCTTGAGCCTCAAGTGCAATTCAGGGGTGCGATCTCAAATTTCAAAACTCCGATTCTCTCGTAGGAGTTTTTCGGTAGCCTGGGTAGTAAAGCACGCGCTAGAGGACTTTTCAAACACCCTCTGACTAGTGATTTGATCTCAACTAAAACAGGACAATATAACCTGAGAGATTCAAAACAGGAAATTAACCTGAGATTTACCTATTAGGTTATGTCAAATAGCTCAATATCTTTGTCATACAAAGTCCCGGTGTCGTATCTAAATGCATATTTACGTCCATCAGCCAAATTGTATGTGCGCAATTGGACTCCTTCAAGACCAAAATCATAGTCAAACTTAATTATTCCTCCTTGTCCAGTAGTCCATTCCGAGTCCCCGTATGGGCGGCCTGTTAGTGTTCCATCAACCGTGTAAGGTATCCGAAGACCCGTTTCGTTATAAATAGTAAATGTTTCTAGTCCGCCGCTAACTATTTCAGCATCATTTTCGTTTAAATCAACAAATAGATGTTGGTTAGCAGAAGTGCTTTCGAGCATTGTGTTAATATTCGACATGGTTTTTTTCCTTTTTTAGTTGATTGATATTTTTTTAAGCCCCGTGCGGGACTGATTAAATCAGTTTTCATTCACCTTATTTGCACGTTTTTTGTAGTACTTAATAGGTGAACTTCTCTGATATCACTCTCTACGATGACTTTTAGTCTTTATGCACTTTGATCAGAAAAATTTTGAAAAATCTGTAAAATCCTTACCCAGTAAGGATTTAGCTTTTATACCTATGGCTGTATAATTGAAATCAGCTATGTTTCAAACAGCGGCAAGTATTCCATGCAACCCCGACAGGGCATTGTTGAAATCTTTTCTACCTTTGTGCAATTTGATCTAGATCAATTTAGTGGTTGGGCAACAGATGCCAAACTGCGACGCAGTATGAAAGTTTGCCTAGAGTCGTCAACTGAGAAATCAGATACCTTTTGGGCGCTTTACTGGTATAGAGTTTGGCAGACTCAATCTAGTGCTGTAGCACTTGCACATATTTCTGCTTATTTACAAGAGGTGTGCTATTGGACTGCCAGAAAATTCGCCCTCAACTTTCCCACGCAGTCGTCTGTAGCAGACTGTTTTCAGATGGCGATCGCTCATATTAACAAAATACTTAAAACTTTCAACCCTCAATACAGTTCGCATTTAAAAGCCTATGCAGAATTAGTTTTTGAATCGATTATCAAAGATGCACTGCGCTTACACCGGGAAGCAGACATTTGCTCAGACTGGGCATTATTGCATAAACTCAGCCGTAAACGACTAGTGCAGTCATTACAAAATGCCGGATTTAACGCCGAAAGCATCGATAGTTATGTTTTAGCCTGGGAATGCTTTAAGGAACTCTACACAGGTGATAATACAAAAATTCGTCAGCTGACCAAACCAGATGCTCGGACTTGGGAGGCTATTAGTAATCTTTATAATGCAGAACGTTTCAGCCGATTGAGTTCACCCACTGCCGCAGTCAATCAGCAAACTATAGAAACTTGGGTATTATCTGCTGCTAAAGCTGTCCGTACTTTCCTATATCCTAAGTTTGTTTCCGCAGACGCTCCCCTGAAAGAAGATGAGGGTAATTTATTAGATATATTGCCTGTAGATTTGCAAACATCTTTACTAACGGAAATTATTGAGCAGGAAGAAGCTGCGAATATGCGATCGCAGCAAGCTCAGTTAAACCAAGTTTTGTGCCAAGCGATCGCTGCACTCGATGCTGAGTCCCAAAAAGTATTACAAGCTTACTACGTTCAACAACTGACTCAACAAGAAATTGCTGCACAGCTAGAAATTAAGCAGTATACTGTTTCCCGCCGCTTGAGTAGCATTAAAAAATCATTGCTCCTGACTCTAACGCAATGGAGTCAAAATACCTTGCATATTTCCCCTAAATCCGACGTAGTAGATGCCATAAACACAAGTTTAGAGGAATGGCTTAAAGTCCAATATAGCCATACCCAAATTCAATCAGTAGACAAGATATAATTTTGTCTCTCCCCTCTCCTTAACATGGTCTTTATATGGAGCCATTCTGAAATTATTTATGTTGAACCCACCTCCGCCATTCACTATTGACTCACAGCATTTATACCTGGAAATTACTCAATCTCCAGAGGCGCAAGAACAACCATACTCAACCGCTGGTGCTTGTCAACGTGGGTGGGTAAATCAAAAATGCTTGCAAGCATTTTTGCCTTGGTTGAAGGAGGAAATTGCTCCCACCGCCAGAGTTTATCCTAACAGTGCGGCATTGCCGAGTTTTTGGGAAGTAGTCAATGGCACAGCTATTACTTTCGATCGCGATCGCCTGGTATTAATTCCCACCCTGGCGATGGATGACGATGAGTTACGCGTACCGCAAGAATGGGTAGATATACTAGAGTGGGTTGCTGACTATTACATAGCAGTACAAGTCAATCCCGATGATGGCTGGATGAAGGTTTTTGGCTATACAACCCATCAAATTCTGAAAACCAAAGGGGTTTATGATCCTGGCGATCGCACTTACAGCTTGGAAAGTGAAGATTTAATTCCAGATATTAATGTGCTGTGGGTTACACGCCAACTCGATCGGTCAGAAGCTTTACGTGCTGAGATTGCACCTTTAGATCCGATTGCCAAAATCCAGGCAGAAAACCTTTTAGAAAGATTGGGCGATCGCGATGTGAAATTCCCACGTTTAGCAGTTCCATTTTCACTCTGGGGTGCGCTCTTAACACATAGCGGTTGGCGAAAAAAGTTGTATGAACTGCGTCAGGGTTTACTTATACAGCAGTCAATTCCGCAATGGTTGCAGACAGGAGTAGCCAATTTAGCCCAACAGTGGGGATGGGAAAAAAGAGAATTTGTTGTGGTACCTGCCGGAATGCGGAGTGCAGAACCAGTTCTAGGCTTGTCTCGGCAAATAATCATTGCAGAGCAAACATACGAGTTACGTATTTTCCCAAAAAGCGCTTCTGAGGATTATGTTTGGCGTTTTGAATTGCGAAGTACAACTCTTGATGGTCAAATTCCGGCCGGGTTTAAGCTTCGACTACTAACGGAAGACTTACAAGCTTTTGAAAATAATGAAGATACGGCAATAACCCCTGTAGATATGTTGTATTTGGAAGTAATTTTGGAACCAGGAGAAGGATTGGTTTGGGAGATAGAACCTACACCTGAAGACTATGACCGAGAAATTTTGCGGTTTTAAGTGTTACCTTCAAAAATCTTCACGTTTAGCCTCTATTATTTACTCTTAAACTGAATTTCACTACACACAACAACCTATTTAGCAACCAAGATATATATAGCAGGGTGTAAGGGCACGGCAGTGCCCATAGGTGTTAATTTAACGTGAAACCCTTGTCAAGCGTGATATTGAGTTCATTCATTTATGGTTACTCACAGCGTCACCTCACCCCGGTTTTGTCTAAAGCCAAAACCGCCCCTCCCCGATGCCTTGGGGCTACGGTGTACACACAAGTCGAATTACCCCCCTCAATCCCCCCTTGTAAAGGGGGGAAGCCGGAAATCCAGTTCCCTGTTAAAGGGGCTAGAGAATTGTCGCCCACTAACTAACCTTGTAAAGGGGGGAAGCCGGAAATCCAGTTTCCTCCCCTTTCCAAGGCTATGGTGTACACACAAGTCGAATTACCCCCCTCAATCCCCCCTTGTAAAGGGGGGAAGCCGGAAATCGAGTTCCCTGTTAAAGGGGCTAGAGAATTGTTGCCCACTAACTAACCTTGCAAAGGAGGGAAACCGGAAATCCAGTTCCCTCCCCTTTACAAGGGGAGGGTTAGGGTGGGGTAAAACGTATGTGGAACAAGCGTTTGGGCTTAAGTTGACACCAATGGTTACTGCCGTGCCCCTACGGGCATACTCAACATCTAGGGAGAACTAGCTGTGGACAAGTTAATCATCTTAAAGTTAGGGGAAGGAAACTTTGAACAAGGGTTTACCGTGACTCTACAGATTGGCGATGAAAATGTCCGCCCGACTGTGGAAATCACAGGTGAGCTTCCCCCCAACCCGGAAATTCTCCGCGATTATCACCGTTGGCAATCTATTTATCATAATTTAAAGCTGCCATCTCGTCCGATTGGTTTACCTAAAGAACTCAACCAAGCCCCCAGCTTAGAATACTGCCAACAGGTGAGTGAGGAATTTAAAGTCAGTTTTAATACTTGGCTTGCTTCCGATTCCTTTCGTTCTATCCGCGAGAAACTGTTAGAAAAACTCATGCTTGCGGATAATATTCGGATGCTTTTACAAACCAAAGACTTGCGATTACAAAAATTCCCCTGGCATCTTTGGGATTTGATAGAACGCTATCCCCAGGCGGAAATAGCCCTCAGCGCTCCTGCCTACGAACAAGTCAACCTTAACCGCATAGCAACTACATCCGACAAAGTAAAAATCTTAGCGATTTTGGGTAACAGTCAAGGTATTGATACCAAAGCAGACCAGACGCTGCTTAATTTGTTACCCAATACAGATATCACTTTTTTAGTTGAACCACAATGCCTTGACCTTACCGATCAGCTATGGGAGCAGAATTGGCAGATTCTATTTTTCGCTGGACATAGTTCCACTCAGGAAACGAATCAAACAGGAAAAATCTATATCAATCAAACTGAAAGTCTAACAATTAGCCAGTTAAAGTATGCCTTAAAAAAGGCAGTAGAGCGAGGTCTAAAACTAGCGATTTTTAATTCCTGTGATGGCTTGGGATTGGCATGGGAGTTTGCAGATTTACATATTCCTCAAATCATCGTCATGCGAGAACCTGTACCCGATCGCGTGGCGCAACAGTTTTTAAAGTATTTTTTAGAAGCCTTCGCGCGGGGAGGCTCATTGTATTTAGCTGTAAGAGAAGCACGAGAAAGGTTACAGGGACTAGAAAACCAATTTCCTTGCGCTACATGGTTGCCTGTCATCTTTCAAAATCCGGCTGAGATGCCGTTGAATTGGGGGGAATTGTTTAGAAATCCACCCAATCTTCCTGCATCTTTATCTCAAACCACGCCTGTTAGAGGAATCACAAATCGGCTTGGCTTATCATTAATCTTACTGACGAGCATGGTAGTAACTGGAATATTAATCGGGGTAAGGTATTTGGGTGTGCTGCAACCATTAGAGTTAAGTGCATTTGACCAACTGGTACGCTTGCGTCCTCGTGAAAAACCAGATTCACGCCTACTGATTGTGACTGTGACAGAAGAAGATGTCCAGGCGCAAAAACCGGAAAAACCTCAAGGTTCGTTGTCAGACAAATCACTTGCCAAACTGTTAGAAAAATTAGAGGCATATCAACCACAAGTTATTGGTTTGGATATATACCGAGATTATCCAGTGGGTAAGGATTATCCAGCATTGGCAGAAAGGATGCGAAAAAGCGATCGCTTTGTGGGGGTGTGTCAACTCAGCGATTCCCAAGCCGGAAAACCAGGTGTCAAACCACCCCCAGAACTTTCTTCACAGAATCTAGGTTTTAGCGATATTGCCATAGATTCAGATAATGTTGTGCGTCGCCATCTGTTAGTGTTAACTCCTGCGCCCTCATCTCCTTGTACTGTGCCCTATGCCCTAAGTGTTCAACTGGCGCTGCGTTACCTGTACGCAAAGGGAATTCGGTTGCAATTTAACCCTGATGGCGCTTGGCAATTAGGGAAGCTGACATTTAAACCAATAGAAGCTCATACCGGAGGTTATCAAGGAGTTGATGCTTTGGGACACCAAATTTTATTAAATTATCGTTCTTCTCCTTCACCAGAAGCGATCGCACCAAGTATGACCTTACAACAAGCGCTAACGGGTAAGCTCAATGCCAATGCAGTCAAAGGCAAAATAGTCATTATTGGCACAACAGCAGAAACTTTTGGTGATTACTGGTTAACTCCCTACATCACTCCTCAAGGAAAATTACAGGCAATACCAGGAGTATTTTTACAAGCCCAGATGGTAAGTCAGCTGCTTAGTGCTGCTTTGGACGGAAAACCTCTGTTGTGGACTTGGCCACTTTGGGGTGAGGTAATTTGGGTTTGGGGTTGGTCTTTTTTAGGCGGTTTGTTTACTGCTTATCTGCACCGATTCATTTATTTAAGTTTGGCAGGAGGAATAGCCATTATCAGTTTATACGTTAGCTGTTTTATATTTTTAATTGTATATAGTTGTTGGGTTCCGCTAATTCCTGCTATGTTGGCTTTAGTAGGTAATAGCTTAATAGCTACAACTTACTTAAACATGAAATTTAAAAATTAATAATAACGCCAATTTAAATCAGTGAACAGTGAACAGTGAACAGTTATCATAGTTGCAGTCGGAGATTTGAAGAAAGACTGAAACACGCCATTTTTAGAAATGGGGAACTCTAACTCCCAACGGAAAAATTAACTGATAACTGATAACTGATAACTGATAACTGTTGAAGCATGAAAATCCCCGTTCAGCAGACAGGAGTTAGGAGGTTTTATGAAAAGCTATTGGCAAAAAATACAATTAATCGCTGCATTCGGAATGACTTCGTGGGGAATTATCGGCTATTCTGCAATGATTTGGATAACACCAGTTGCCGCCATTCCTAAGACATTTCCGCCTCCTCCGCCTCCTCCTGATAGGGGGGCAGTAGGCGATCGCAAAGCAGCTGCAAGTCGCCTGAGATTTTCGCCTCCTCCGCCTCCTCCAGACAGGGGGGCAGCAGGCGATCGCGGAGGGGCTGCAAGTCGTGGTTGTGGTATTGGGAATCAGTCTGTTATTGCACTTGTACCTCTATACAAAGAGACATTTAATCAAGTGCAAACAGAACCTGTTGCTGTTACTAAAGTTTGGGGTTTGACGAATGAGGAATATCCAACTTTTTCGTTTTTTGTCCCCTATCAAAAATCTCTAATTGATTCGATTGAGTTTGTTGTCAAAGATGAGTCAGGTAAATCAAGTCAAACTCTTTACCGAACAATAGTAACAATACCAGAAGCACCAGGAATTATTAGTATTCCTTTAAGCGCAAATACTCCCCCATTGCAAGTAGGCAAGATGTATCACTGGTTTTTCAAGATAAAAGTCATTTGCAATCCCCAACAACCTCCAGAACGAGAGTATGTGGAAGGATGGGTGCAACGGGTCAATCCAAATCCTCAATTAGTAGATAGCTTGAAGCAAGCAACTCCTCAGCAACGGGCAAACCTTTATGCTGAGAATGGTATTTGGTACGATGCCTTGACTACTTTGGCTGAATTACGTCTTAGCAAACCTGAAGATCCAACTCTAGCGATGAAGTGGATGAATTTGCTTCAATCCGTAGATTTAGAAAATTTAGCTAAACAACCTTTGATAAAGTGTTGCCAAGCTAATGCAAAGTAGCACAGCAAAGTAATAAACCTGAATGGCACTAAGAAAAGGTAAATTGTCGAGAGCAGGGGAGCAGGGGAGCAAACAAAAGGATGGGGAACTCTTGAGTAAAGTGCTTTGTTGCAAATTCTTTCCCCTTTGCCCCTCGATCACTGAGCGACTTACCTTGAGCGTTCGCGTAGCGTCTCGTAGAGAAGTCGAAAGAAGCCGAAGTACTGACCTCTACGATCTAAATTAACGTGAGTTCGACAAGTCTTATTTGACCTCTCCCCAAACCCCTCTCCGACACGGAGAGGGCAGGGTGGTTTCATACAAAGAAAGAAAAAACCTTTTGGATTTGATTGGCTAAAGCACGTTGAGCTTGAGGGATAGTGCGAAAACCAAGAAATCTGGCAAGAGTGATGAAAAAATTATGTAAAATTGCCCAATTAACTGGTGCATTGCCACCTCGTCGTAGTGGAAAGTCTTCTTGGAATGTCACATCGCGAACCCAATGGAGTCAGTTTTCAATTCCCCAATGTTTCTGGGTGTCGGTTAAAGCATCTTTAGCCTTAATTGTTTAAATTCTTCAGCTATTACTCTCTGCCAATCATTAGGAAATTGCAAATTTATCATTCGATAATTATTTAGCGTCCAGACATATTATCGTACATTTCATTTCGTAACCCTCAAAAATTCCGTGTTTTTCACAAATAACTAACACTGTGATGCAGTTAGAGAATATCTTCTAATACCAATTTTATATGAAGCTGCATATAATAGAGGAAATAAATTGGATAAATGAAAATAAGCATGAGCCGCCCTTTTAAGATTGAAATTGTAGAGAGCGAAGCAGAACTGAAGAAACGTCTACAAACAGCCAACGTAGGAAACCAGAAAGAAAAACTGATGATGCTGTGGTGGATAAAAAGCGGGCAGGTTTATGAACAGCAAGAAATTGGAAAACGCTTGGCTCTAGATACATCAACTGTCACAAGGTGGTTACAAAAATATAGAGTCGGTGGACTAGATGAATTATTAAAAATTAAAAAAGCTCCAGGAGCAAAACGAAAAATAGATGAGGCAGCGATGCCTACGGCGGTAAACTACGCGGCACTCTTAGAGAAGTTAAAAACAGGAAAAGGCTTTAGTAGCTATGGTGCGATAGTGGAGTGGTTAAAAAAAGAACAGGGACTGGAAGTAGAGTATGCAACGGTGTATGCGTTAGTGAGATATAAATTAGCAGCAAAACTCAAAGTACCACGGGAGCAAAGCCATAAACAGGATGAGAAGTTAGTATCTGAGTTTAAAAAAACTCGGTATCATTATTGAGAGGCTAGAAAAACATCTAGCACCAGGAAAGTGTATTCATTATCTGTGTCAGGATGAAACCAGGGTAGGATTAAAAACTCTAACGGGAAAAGTAATTACGGTTGCTGGAGTCAAACCAACTGTAGCCGTGAAATGGGAAAGAGAAAATTTTTGGATTTATGGTGCAATTGAACCATTAACAGGACAACATTTTCAGCCAAGTTTACCCGGATCTGAATGGTGACTATTTTCAACAGTTTTTAGACTGGTTATCGCAACAATTAGGTTCAGATTATGCAATTTTACAAATAGACCAAGCTCCTGCTCATATCAGTGGTGCAATTAATTGCCCCGAAAATATTATTCCTCTGTTTCAACCATCTCATTCTCCCGAACTGAACCCAATTGAAAGGCTTTGGCAGTTTCTCAAAAAGTCGCTTAAAAATGAATTATTTTCTTCTATACAAAATTTACGCGTAGGCGTAGCCCGCCGTAGGCATCGCATACAGCAATTGTTCGAGCAACTTACATTTGAGCAGGTAATTTCTGTTTCCTCTTATAACTTCATTTTAGAAGCCCTGTTCTATGCAGCTTCACATTAAATTGGTATAAGATAAAATTGTTTTGGCAGTAGCGATCGCCTGCTCCACACTCTCCACAATATAAACATTTTCTGGCGACAGTTTTTTAAAGAAAGAAAATAGCAATATCCACCCAAGAGGACATACCATCCTGATTTTCACCTGGAAGAATACCAAGCGATTGCTGCGCCAACACCTGCCGCAGGATGCACGAATGCGAACAGCGCCTCTTAGCTTGAGAAGGGCTGTAAGGCTTCTGCAAAGCTTTGCAATACAACCAAAATTTTGATTAGATATCAATATTTATCTATTCTATCTGTCTAGCAGCTTTATCCCAAAGCTTTGCAGAAGTCTCATCTTTGCAATAATTTCTGAGATTTTCTGCTTTTTTATAACTGATTTGTTCTAACATTTCTAGAACTGCGGCTAATGTTAATCGATCAACAATTGCCTTTAAAGACTCCATATATTCTTTTGTCATAACTAACCTCTTGAATAACAATAAAAGTTAACTTTTTTCTTGGATAATTGTAAATGTACAATTTTACTGTTGTGCATCACCTAATTATATGGACACGATTAAATACGTTCTGACTGAAAACCAAATGCCAAAAGCTTGGTACAACATCCAAGCTGACTTGCCACAAACCTTACCACCAGTTTTAAATCCTGCTACTGGTAAGCCAATTACACCAGATGAATTATTACCTTTGTTTCCATTGGCACTGATTGAGCAAGAAGTTAGCCAACAAAGATGGATTGAGATACCAGATGCAGTCCGCTCTATTTATTGCCAGTGGCGACCAACTCCTCTTTATCGTGCCCGTCGTTTAGAACAAGCTTTAGATACGCCTGCCAAAATTTACTACAAATATGAGGGTGTTAGTCCCTCTGGAAGCCACAAACCCAATACTGCGGTCGCCCAAGCATACTACAATAAACAAGCTGGAGTCAAAAAGCTAACTACTGAAACGGGAGCCGGACAGTGGGGATCATCTTTAGCTTTTGCTGGTGCGCTATTCGGTTTAGAAGTCTTAGTTTATATGGTAAAGGTTAGCTACCAGCAAAAGCCTTACCGCCGAGCTTTAATGGAAACCTACGGCGCGAGGGTCGTTGCTAGCCCAAGTACTCAAACCCAAGCCGGACGTAAAATTCTTGCACAAAATCCCAATAGTAATGGCAGTTTGGGGATTGCTATTAGTGAAGCTGTAGAAGTAGCTGCTGCTGATGAACAATCTAAGTATGCTTTAGGTAGTGTTCTCAATCATGTACTGCTACATCAAACTGTGATTGGTCAAGAAGCATTGACTCAATTAGAAATGGCAGGAGATTATCCTGATATTGTTATTGGCTGCACTGGTGGCGGTAGCAACTTTGCCGGAATTGCCTTCCCATTTCTCGGTGCTAAACTGCGAGGAGAACGAGATATACAAGTAATAGCTGTCGAACCTGCTGCTTGTCCATCATTGACTCGTGGAAAATATGCTTACGATTTTGGTGATACTGCCCACTTAACCCCACTTACCAAAATGCATACTTTAGGTAGTAGTTTTGTTGCAGAAGGAATTCATGCTGGAGGCTTGCGCTATCACGGTATGGCTCCCCTTGTTAGCCATATTGTGAATTTGGGATTAGTTGAATCACGTGCTGAATACCAACTCGCTTGCTTTGCTGCTGGATTAACTTTTGCCCGCGCAGAAGGAATTTTACCAGCACCAGAAGCTAATCATGCTGTCAAAGCAACAATTGACGAGGCTTTACTCTGTAAACAAGAAGGAAGAAGCAAAACTATCCTGTTCAACCTTTGCGGTCATGGACATTTTGATATGCAAGCTTATATCGATTATCAAGCTGGACGGCTTGTTGATACTGAATATAGTGCAGAAGAAGTGGCAATGGCCCTGGCAGGATTACCTGTAGTTGATTCATAACCCAACAATTCCCTATTCGCAGTGACGCTCGAAACAACCATACAGTGGAACTAACAAGCGATCGCTTAGAACAGACAGTAAACTGATACTATGCCGAAACTTCCAGAGTGCGATTGCTGTCTCCTATACTCATATAATCCTCACCTTGTCTATACCGTCCACCCTAATGGATCAGTTGCTGACAGATGCTTGGACTAAGGAATAATTTCTAACAACATACGAAAATTAACAATGCACGGCTACTACTGTGTCGATTTGGCGCGATAGATAATTATCATTTTGCTCCAAAACTGTCTAATTGGTGTAATGGTTTCCTTTTCGCTTAGGTCAATGCATCCTCATATTCAGCCAGAAGAGATAGGATATCTATACAGTACTTATGTACTATAAGAGGCTGAAATGAATCTAATTCATCACAAAGGAGAATACGACAATGAGAAAATTAAAACTTCAAGTACAAATGACCGTTGACGGATACATCGCCGGACTAAATGGCGAAATGGACTTTATGGCGTGGAATTGGGATGACGAATTAAAACAATATATTGAAGATATAACTGAACCTGTTGACTGCATTATTCTTGGACGAAAACTTGCCGAAGGGTTCATTCCTTACTGGGGTAGCGTGGCTGCAAATCCTAATGATCCGGAGTTTACATCTGGTAAGAAATTTACGGACACACACAAAGTTGTTTTTACCAAAACGCTTGATAAGTCAGAATGGGACAATACCGTTTTAGCAAAAGGCAACCTTGTTGACGAAATCACTAAATTAAAAAAACAAGACGGTAAAGACATCATTGCTTATGGCGGTGCGGCCTTTGTATCGGCTTTAATCAAACAAGGATTAATTGACGAGTTTCATTTATTTATTAATCCAATCGCAATTGGTGACGGAATGACAATTTTCAAAGAACTTGATAGTAAACAATATCTGACATTAGTAAAATCTACATCATTTGACTGTGGTATTGTTGCTCTCAATTCCGAGCCAAAACGTGACTAAATATGATGTGAAGAGTATTATATAACGGTACTTACTATGGATAAAGCGGGGGCAACATTAATTGTCCCTTATACAATTTACTTCTAACAAAAACTGCTCCAGCTTTCTCTTAGGACAGTTTTATATTGTCCGGTACAAGCCAGATTCTAAACTGCAATTAATGGTGAATGGTCATTGATATTTGGTTCATCTTGGCTAGGACTGTAAAGCGCTTTTATTGATAATCTCCTACATATTTTGGTTTTGACTGATTCTATAATCACCTTTTAAGAGGAAATTGTGTGAAGCTGTAAGAGAATGAAGAGTTAAACTTTCTTCCACTAATCAGTTCTAACTTACATAATTGTAAATATGCCTTCAATTTACTACAACCCACCAATAGCCAGCAATTACAAAGCATTACCATTGAAGGTTATGTTGTCCGTCCCGGATTACACATTCTCACTTACGAGCAACTCAAGTTGCTACGGGAGCAAACACAGCACCATTCTCAGCTTGAACATTTAGTCAGCCAAGGCGTGATTAAGTTGACTGGTTAATAGTCGCCAGCACAAAAATCCTAACTCGCTACATCTAATTTCACTATTGCTGGCTGTTATTCTGACTTTACAGCACCCAGTTCCTCAATAAAAGCGTCGATTGCCTTGGCTGCTGACTGCTTACCTGTTTTCAATTTAGAAAGGATATTTTCGCGTATTGCTGAATAATCTGGAAAGACTTGCTGCTCAACAGAAGCAGCCTCTTGTGTAAGTAGGGCAACTTCACTCGAACGCTTTTCTATTAAGCCCTTTATCTGAGCGATCGCATCTGCCATCTCTTGCTTAATCACCTGTTTTATCTCTTCTGCATCAGGTGTAGACGCAGCTAAAGCATTTACTTCCTGTTTAACTATTTCTTTAATCTCATCACCATTAGATAATGCCAGCCCAGCCTTTGACTGACCCAAGATTCCCTGAAGCAATCTTGTTGCTGTATGATTTAATGACTCATTCTCGGAAATCTGCATTGCCGATAAGGCT
The DNA here is from genome assembly GCF_034530915.1 of Nostoc sp. DedQUE09. Classification (NCBI taxonomy): domain Bacteria; kingdom Bacillati; phylum Cyanobacteriota; class Cyanophyceae; order Nostocales; family Nostocaceae; genus Nostoc; species Nostoc sp. DedQUE09. Next base: position 2,186 of record NZ_JAVRCE010000045.1, on the reverse strand, counting down.
TTTATTTCTGCATCAGTTAACCCAATGGAAATTGTCACCTTAGCCATAGTTTTGACTCCTGTAAATATTAAACTCTACATCGCTATTTTTGGGTTACACCGTTTCTATACAATACTTTGATCGCTTATCACAAATGCTGTATAAACAACTTATCAATGACCCAATTATTAAACTTTGCCCTGTGAGGGACTTTTACCCTTAATTCTTGAATCTAGCTTCAAATCAATCAAGTTGCCATTAATTTAATTCTAACGCACATTTACCTGATATCCATCTTAAAAATGAGGGCAGATGTGCCCTCATTTAAACTTTTAACTTTTAAATATTGCCCTACATCCGCTACCCTTGCAGTTTTATATTGCATAAGGTGTGTCGCTTCAGTTACAACTTGACATCATTGCTAACTCTGAACATTACCAACTATCACAGTAACTATCTACCCGAATCTCCCACCAAATATCTGATACCTGCCACCCTGAGCTTTCAATTGCTTTAGCTGGAGGGTTGTCAAATCCTGGAGAATAGTAATAGTCAGAACCATACTCCAGCTTGTTACTATTCTCTTCCAGTTTTTGCTTGGCTTCTAATGCTGTTTTTGGAGTCTTAATATTTTCAACTTCTAGTTCTAACTGTTGGGATAAATTTGTCGCAGATACCTTTTTCAAAATGGGCTTTTCTATTTTTCTGATCAGTTACATATCTATCTAAAATTGACAAATATACTATTACAAAAAGTTGATTTTTGAATCTGAAGAGTTCAAGGTTAGTGGAAAGAATTAACATTGATACCTGACTTTATAATTACCTACTTTTTAGACTGCTCACAAGTCGTTAAAACTAGAACTTACTTGTTCGGTTCACTGCACTGTGTAAAGTCAGCGCAGTGAAGATAGATTACAGCTGGCTATAGACACTCAACTTCGACAGCAAAATCACTTGCTGGTACAAATGTATTGTATTAGTGGTAAATTAAACTATGCACCTTTATGCACCTTCTATGGTTTCGTCGAGATTTGCGTTTAACTGATAACGAAATTGTCACCTCTTCATCTGGTAATGATGCAAGAGTTCTGCCATTCTTCATTATTGACCCTTGGTTTTATACCTGGGCTGATGTCGGAAATAAGAGAGTCCGCTTCTTGTTTGAGTCATTGGAAAATCTCGACTCAAATCTCAAGAAGTTAGGTAGTCGGCTGTACTTATTTGAAGGTAATTCTACAGACATCGTGCAAGAGTTGACTAGAGAGATTTAGACAAAAATTAAGCCCAAATAAAGCCTAAACTGGCTTTGTAAGCAGTAAACACGTCACGGTTGAGGGTCAACCAATCGAAGAATCGATAAGACATAGCCGTTCTAAATGCTTCCAAAGCTTCAGTAAAGGTGTTTAAAGGTTTGTTTGCCCACCTGCGTCTCAAGCCTCCTGTCATCTGATGCCAAAGAATAAAAGTATAGGCACAAAAAACCAAAATAAAATGTCGAAGTAGACTTCTTTTATCTCGGACTTGATATTCTTTTAGCCCTAACCAACCCTTGGCTTCTCTATAAAAAACTTCTACCCAATTTCTTGAGCTATAAGTGTCAACTACCCATTGGGGTGTAACAATCAATGAGTCAAAATTAGTGATGAAATAATCAATATCAGTAGCTTGAGAGAAAGTCGCTGCGTTCATGACGATGGCAATATTTCGCTTACCCTCTAGCTGTGATATCTCTACTTCTCTAGTTACTACCCATAGTGTTTTGGGTTGGTCTAGGTTAAGTTTAATTTCAGTAAAAGCCTCTGCCGATAAGCTTTGTGCTAGTTCATCTAGCCTTATTGTTTGTTGAACATTCTCGTTTAGAGTAATATTTACTTTTCGATTTTTCGCTAATCCTCCTAAATACTTTAATTGCCGCTTCTCTAACTCTAATAAGAAGGATGTATTGTTACCATATCCTGCATCTACAATTACTATCCCTGGTTGATATTTTCTCGCTTGAGTTCTGTCTATTAACTTCAGGGCTAATTCAGTTTTTTTCTCAAATTCTGAGTCTTGTTTACCTTCAGGCAAAGAACTTGCGTGTTGATAGATGGAGATTTAGCAATTAATAATTGGCAATGGCAGATGCAAGCTGGTGTAACTAATTTACTTAGAGACTATTTATAAAGTAAATCTAAAGAAGGCTAGCCAAGTATAATTGCAAA
>NZ_JAVRCE010000044.1:0-66498 GCF_034530915.1 Nostoc sp. DedQUE09 | reverse complement strand
GATGAATCCACCTCAGAACTCCGTTCATCCACCTTTGAACTGGATGAATCCACCTTAAAGACTGGTTTTGTAAAAGTAGACCATCGGTGCGTTAGCCTCCCGCGTAACACACCCTACGAAAATTGTTAGCAAGGATGCAGTTAAAGCTTTGGTGTCAGCTTAGTGCTGGAAAATGAAACTTGTATGATCGTTGTTAAAGTTCCTCTTTCGCAATATTATGAGCGAATTACAGACCCAACTAGCAACCGATAGCTGGATAACAGCAACTTGGGATGAATATATCCAAATAATTGAAAATCCTGACTACGAAAAAGCCAAGGGCTACTACCACAATGGACAGATGAGGATTGAAATGCCGCCAATCGGGAATGACCATGCCAGCGACCATACAATTATTATCTTTGCTGTTAACTTGTTTGCGAGCATTAAAGGCATTGCTCTAAATGGCAAGGATAATTGTACATATCGGAAAACAGGCTTTAAGGAAGCTCAACCTGATGTGTCTTATTATATTGGTGAAAATGCTGGTGTTATTCCTTACGGCACTTCTATCATCAACCTAGATATCTATCCACCACCAGATTTAGTTATTGAAGTGGCTAATACCTCACTTGCTGACGATCAAGGTGAAAAACGACTTTTATACGAAGATTTAGGAGTGAAAGAATACTGGATTTTAAATGTCCAGAATGTCCAAGTTATGGCTTTTGCTATTGAAAACCAAGGTAGTAGGCGGATTACAGAATCTCAGGTATTACCAAGATTAGCTATTTCTTTATTAAACGATGCATTACGGCAAACTCGTCAAATAAATCAAAGTCAAGTTGGTGCTTGGTTGTTAACCCAATTTCAGCAATAATTACAAACTGCTTTGCGGTAGAGAATGGGGAGCAGGGAAAAAGAAAAGGATACAGAGCAACTAAAGCGCGATCGCACTATAGCAATCCTATCTGATTTGTGAGAATTGCCAGCCGTAGATTCCCAACTTCTCAAAAAAGTCGGGGATCTTGTTTCTCACGAATGGTTCAAGATTGCACAAATATACTGTGGCTAAAGTCACCCTTTCAGGTGAAGACATACAGAAATACGAATGCCTAGTATTAAGGAAGATTAAGCAACTGTGAAGTTTATTAGGCGTCTAATTGTTAGTTAACTTATACAAATTTAATCCCAAAGCTTTAACAACTCCGTACTCTCCGCTTGTCCTCTAACTAAAAAATATTCTTATACAGCAAGATTTACAGGTTTCTATAATATGGCTACGCACATAGAAATTCCAGTTATTGGCAAAGTTAAGTATCCATTGCGCTGGCTGATGGGGCTAATGGCGGGGAGTGCTTTGGTTGTGGGTACTATAACAACTTACACCTTGGTAAATCAAGGGACAAACAAAGAAGATATTGCTCAACTAACTGTGCCAGTTGCAGCCCAAAACGTCACGTTGCGGATTACAGCTAGTGGCAAAGTCGTGCCAGTTCAGAGCGTAAATATTAGTCCAAAGAATCCCGGAGTGCTGTCGCAATTATACGTGGAACAAGGCGATCGCATTCAACAAGGGCAAATTCTCGCCCGCATGGATAGTGCCGGTATTGAGGCTCAAAGGAGCCAGTACCGTGCTAACTTAGCCCAAAGTCAAGCACAGCTAGCCCAAGCTCTTGCTGGTAGTCGTCCTCAAGAAATCGCTCAAGCGAGGGCCCGATTAGCCCAAGCTCAAGCCCAATTAGCTGCGGCTAAGGCTGGTAATCGTCCCCAAGAAATTGCTCAAGCTCAATCTCAAGTGGATGCGGCTCAAGCAAGGGTGAATTACACCAGCGAACAAGTTAATCGTTACCAATATCTATATAAAGAAGGAGCAGAGAAAAAACAATTACTCGATCAAGCCATCAGCGACGACAAAAGTGCTAGAGCCAATTTAGAAGAAGCGAAAAAACGATTGTCGTTAGTCCAAAGTGGGACTCGGAGTGAAGAAATTGAGCAACGCCAAGCCGCTGTTAACGAAGCACGGGCAGCATTGGTACTGTTAGAAGATGGCACCCGTTCTGAAGAAATTGTCCAGCGTCAAGCCGCTGTAGCATCTGCTGAGGCTCAGTTAAAGGGTGTACAAGTGCAGTTAGAAGATACTATTATTCGCGCTCCTTTGTCGGGAATTGTCACCCAAAAGTATGCCGAACCAGGTGCGTTTGTCACACCCACTACCTCTGCTTCTACTAGTGCGTCGGCAACTTCTAGTTCAATTGTCGCTGTAGCAAGGGGTTTAGAAATTTTAGCTCAAGTTCCCGAAGCCGATCTTGGCAGAATAAAACAGGGACAGCAGGTGGAAATTGTCGCCGATGCCTATCCCGATCGAGTTTTTAAAGGTCATGTGCGCCTGATTGCTCCAGAAGCAGTGGTGGAACAAGGTGTGACATCCTTTCAGGTGCGGGTTGCTCTCGATACTGGTATAGATAAACTGCGTTCTGGCTTAAATGTGGATCTGACTTTTTTAGGCGATCGCGTTAATAATGCCTTGGTGTTACCAACAGTGTCAATCGTTACCGAAAAGGGTAAAACTGGTGTACTCGTACCAGATGCAAAGAATAAACCCCAGTTCCGCGAAGTTACAGTTGGGGCACAAATCCAAAACCAAACTCAGATTTTAGGGGGAGTTAAAGAAGGCGATCGCATTTTTGTTAACCCACCCAAAGACTACAAAATTGAAAAGGCTAAAGAACAAAATAATTCGTAATTCGTAATTCGTAATTTAAGATATGAATTTCCTCGAAAGCATGAACATGGCGGGGAAAACCCTCCTATCAAATAAGCTGCGTAGCGCTCTCACGATGTTGGGTATAGTTATTGGCAACGCCTCAGTGATTGCCATGATTGGCATTGGTGAAGGTGGGCAAAAATACGTTAATAAACAGTTGCAGTCATTAGGGCCAAATGTGCTATTTGTACTGCCAGGTAATCAAGAAACTCAGCGAATATCCTTTGAAGTGCCAAAAACTCTAGTGTTGCAAGATGCTGAAGCGATCGCTTCTCAAGTCCCAACAGTAGTAGGAGTTGCACCAGAGTTAAACAGAAGACAGGTAGTTACGTACCGCAACAGAAACACCGATGTCAACATCATTGGCACAACCCCCAGTTTTCTATCTGTGCGGGATTTTGAAACTGCTAAAGGCAGGTTTTTCTCTGAGGTAGACATCAAGCGAAGTAACCAAGTGGTAGTGCTGGGTGGAGACTTGGCAGAAAAACTATTCGGTAATAGTAATCCTGTAGGACAGCAATTGCGAGTTGGAAATACCAGCTTTCAAGTGATTGGAACGTTAACAGCTAAAGGTTCCAGCGTGGGAGCAGATTATGATGATGCTGCCTTAATACCAATCACCACATCAGCAAACCGACTTGTGGGCAAGAATTCTCCTTATGGTATCGCCTTAGATTACCTCGTTGCTGCCGCTCGTGATTCCGAGAGTGTGGATGCAGCAGAATTTCAAATTACTAATTTGCTGCGTTTACGGCACAAAATTAATGGTGAAGATGACTTTACTCTTCGCACCCAGAAAGATGCTTTGCAAACTGTCGGTCAAATTACAGGTGCATTGACAATTATGCTAGCTGCGATCGCAGGTATATCCCTGTTTGTCGGCGGCATTGGCATCATGAATATTATGCTAGTCTCCGTCACCGAACGCACCCAAGAAATCGGATTGCGGAAAGCGATCGGGGCAACTGAGCAAGATATTTTGCTACAGTTCATCATTGAGGCAGTGATTGTCTCCGCAGCCGGTGGTTTAGTTGGGACTGCGGTTGGTATCAGTGGCATTCTATTAGTGGGAGCTTTGACTCCTTTAGAGGCGAGTCTTTCTCCTGTAGCAATTACTATGGCAGTTGGTGTCTCTGGGGCTATTGGTTTATTCTTTGGCGTTGTTCCTGCACGTCGCGCTGCTAAACTCGACCCGATTGTGGCTTTAAGAAGTGCTTAGTAGGTATTGAGCCGAGAGATGAGTAACAACCTGCAAGATGCTCTGGAGACTGTTAATATACATACCTTTCAGAAATTTTTAAGTAAAATTTGCAGGAGAGCGCAAATCTTGGGTTTACGTAAATTTAGCCAAGTTATTTATAAAAATATATAAGTAGTTAATTATTAAAAGTTTGATGAAACTGACATAAGAATAGGGAGGATTGTATAGAAATAGACCTAGTATCGAAATAGAGGGTAAAAGTCTATACAAATTCCATAGGATATTTTCTATTCAGACGTTGTATCATCAATGCCTATTAATGCCACATACATAGTAGGTAATTCCTGTCGTGAATACACTTATGGATTGATATAAACATCTCTCTAAAATACAATTCCATTCTTTAAATCTTAGACCGTATCAAAAGTGAAAAGCAAATTTTTCCATTTATCAGCTTCAGTTTTACTAGCTACCGGGATCGGTGGTACATTTGTGGCTGCACCAGCACAGGCAGCTGTATGTAGTACCAGCAACATTTCTCTTGGAGGAGTAAATGCTACAGCTTGTGCAGGCGCATTTTCTGGTAATGACACAGGTGCAGGTAATCCTTTAGAAACTCTTTTGGATGGTGGACTATTTGCCAGTTCTGTGGGTACTGCTGATTGGACACTACTTGCTAAATCTGATGCACCAAACTCTCTGTTTACAGCAACCAACGGTACTAATATTGGCAGTTGGAGTCTTTCTCAGCCATTAACTAGTAACACCTTTGTAGTAAGTCTGAAGAGCAGCACTAAATATAGTGCCTATCTATTCAAAGATTATGATTGGTCTCAAGGTTTGACAGGAGTTTTCAATACCATTGGTGTTGATTTAAATGGTCGTGGGAATGCAGGGAAAGATTTATCTCATGCTTCCTTATTCGTTTCTAATATCAGTAGTAAGCCAGATCCTCAAGCAGTTCCAGAACCAGCTACTTTACTTGGTTTAGGTTTAGCTGCTAGTGGTATGGTAATTTCTCGTCGTCGTAACTCACGCTAGTAAGCAGTCAGTAATTTTAATTGACGCAGAGTATAAGAAACCCGGTTTTTCAAAAAACTGGGTTTCTTAATTTAAGGCATTTTTGAAACCACATTATGGATCTTAGTGGTATAGCCGTAGTCACATAGATTAGGACAGTGTTGATTGCTCAAAGGCTTGAAACGACTGGGTTTTTACTCAGCACTCAGCACTCAGCACTCAGCACTTTGCTATATATGGTATTGAGCCACGGTATGCGTCAATACTGTTCGGTTAAGACAACAGACGCGATGAATCGCCGTCTCTACAATAATTAGTCTTTCGTGTTGACGGCGATTTATCGCGTCTTTGTGATGATTTATCACATCTTTAGCGATCTAGAATTTTCATCAATAAGCTATTTTCAGGTAAATAGACCACGCAGTAGGGGCGCAAGACCTTGCGCCCCTACGACAGGTGTGGTTCAAATACATAAAAACTGCTGTAATCTTCCTGATTAGGTTGAGCTAGGGAGATGTCTGCTAAATAATTTACTAAATCACTTTAACTGTTGAAATCCAACAGCACCTCAGCTAACTCTTCTAGTTAGAGCGATCAATAAAGGCTTCGATGCGCGATCGCAACAACCCATTGAAGTAATTTTGCTGAAAAACGGGAAGACTATGGTTAATCCCTAATGGGGAAATTTCTATAAAAATCCTGAACAGCAAAATGCTCAAAAAATCTCTACTTAACTATTTAATTTTACCTTTCTCTCTAGTGCCCTGGCTCTGTGTAGGAACGCTTTTTGATTCCCAAGCTAATGCTTTACCAGGACAAAGTACAGAAGAGGTAGGCACTTGGATTAAAGCACATCCGACACTCCGCCCCAGGAGAGGGGAACAATTATTTGTGCAAAAGACTGATACTGCTGCCCAACGATTTACTTTTCAAGCGTCGGTATTGCCTCCTGGTAGGGTGGAGTTTTCTAAAGACCGTGGCACAATTCGGACTGAACGCATTACTATGTATGATGCTATTAACGGCATGACATTTACGCGTCTCCAAGAATCCTTGCGGGTGATTTATGGTTTGGAGATTTATCAAGACTACGATCGCGCCCAAGTCGTGTATCAATATCCCAACCAGAAGGTAGTTAATTCGGCGCGTCTGGCTAAAACTCCGATTCGGGAAGCCTTAAAGGGAGAATTACGAGTAGGCGATCGCTATGTATATTGGGTGGAAGTTGCCCAACCCAAGACTGGTAAAGCTTTTACTGGTCAAATGACAGTTTTGCTCAAAACTGACCTAGACAAGTTAGAAAATGAACTGCAAATTCGTTAATGAGCATCTGAGTGCTGAGTGCTGAGTGCTGAGTGCTGAGTGCTGAGTGCTGAGTGTTGAGTGTTGAGTGTTGAGTGCTGAGTGTTGAGTGTTGAGTGCTGAGTGCTGAGTGCTAAGTGTTGAGTGCTGAGTGCTGAGTGCTGAGTTAGAAGTGAAGTAAGCAATTATTTTCCTTGCCCTCTCTGCTCCCCTGCTTTCTCATCTCTTCCCCAACTCCATCTGAGCTAAGGTTTGCCATATACCCGAAAAGATACTTTCAGCTGCTAAGGAAATTCGTAGTAAATCTTCTTTGAGTAATGGTGGCCAATCAACTCCGGCTTTACGCCCTGCACCAAATAGCTGTTGCGCCTTAATGCTTAACTGATAAAGGGCTAAAGCCAGTTCTCGATCTAGGCTCTTTGCATCTTTGAGGGCTTCAAACACCACTTTCAATGCCAACAAAATCGAAGTGATCTGACCGGGTACCGGCGGCTTGCCCTGTCTCATACGCGTTAACAGCGCATCTGGGTTTTCCTCGGTTGTGATTGTCTGATCTATGAGGAGTTTCCTAGCTGTTTCGTAATTCATGTAGTCAGTTTAGCGTACATTTTGTTTCAGCAGTAATACTTAATTAAAAAGTAATAAAACGGCTTTCTAGTTATTTATAGCAATCTCTGATGATTTATGAAATGATAGGCGTGGGGAAAATGATCGGCAATTGACGATGCTCTAGGTTAACCAAATAGACTGAATATAATATCTTTGAAAAATACACCTTATTAGGAATTACAAGTCAAATGATCTCACCGAATTTACTAGAACTTGAGCGCTCCATCCTTGCCTTGTCTATGGAAGAACAACTTTGGCTGTTAGAAAGTATTGTTCGACAAATCCGCGAAAGGGAGTATGAAAAAGATAAATCTTCTGATGCTAAAAATCTAGAAGAACAACAATTAACACCTGTTGAGCCAAAAAATCAAACACAAATTGCTGCTATAAATGATGAGTTTGCGATTTCTGAAATTCTCTAATAGGTAGAATAAACATTATGAAATTGCCAAAACTAAGAGATTAAATATACAAGTTATCAGTGAGCGATCGCAAAAAAATTACTGACTACGATCGCAGTCTCTAAATTATCATTTACATTGCAAAAGCAATTTTATTCCGTAATAAAAACAAGTTTTTGCGTAATCTAGATTGCCAAACTGTTTTCGTTTACACGGGGATGTAGCGATCGCAAAATCAGATTATTAAGCAAAATCCCCAGAGTTAAAATTATGGAGATGTCCCTATTTACTATTAATTTTGTTTCATCTGTCTTTACGATTCAACCCCATTATGGTATATAACTGTGGGAAATACGCTCTGATGATGTTGCTGATTATCAGTCAATAGGGACAATCTCGCAAAAGCAAATTTTAACGGTGCTTATTACATTGTTTAAAGTTATGTAGCCTTTTGATTACGGCCTATCAACCACTGCGGTAGACTATGCGTTGATTATGATTCTTTCGCAGAGAAGAACACTCGAAAGGAGCCGTTTTTTCAATGTCTCATACCGTAAAAATCTACGATACCTGCATTGGCTGCACCCAATGCGTCCGCGCTTGCCCTACTGATGTACTTGAGATGGTTCCTTGGGATGGCTGTAAAGCTGCTCAAATTGCCTCTTCACCCCGTACAGAAGACTGCGTGGGCTGTAAGCGTTGCGAAACTGCTTGTCCCACCGACTTTTTGAGCATCCGGGTTTACCTGGGCGCTGAAACAACTCGCAGTATGGGTCTAGCTTACTAAAAAGCTGAGTGCTGATCGGAGTGCTGAGTGCTGAGTGCTGAGTGCTGAGATAAAAAGAAGTAAATCAAAAATACAATTTTTTGGTTCTTCACTCGGAACTTGGAACTCGGAACCCAGCACTCTTGATGAAATTGCAATTTTAGATTGGGGATATAATCTCTGGGTATCTAAATCCTAGAAGCTGTATTTGTACCGTCAGGTCAAAAGCTGACAGGTAATCCACTGTAAAAAAACTTAAAATCCATAACAATACCTAGTGATAGAGGGAGTATTTTACTCCCTTTTTTCTTTGCAAAACGTCCACTTTATGCTGCCTACTATACTGGATTTAATCATCCTGAAAAAAAGTGGCGTGAAGAATGTGCGGAATTGTTGGATATATAGGCACTCAAGCGGCGACAGACATTTTACTAGCTGGACTGGAAAAACTAGAGTACAGGGGCTACGATTCGGCTGGAATCGCCACTGTTTGGGAAGGTGAGGTAAATTGTGTGCGGGCAAAGGGCAAACTCCATAACCTGCGTTCTAAACTGGAACAAATAGAAACCCCTGCCCAAATTGGTATTGGTCATACACGCTGGGCAACTCATGGTAAACCAGAAGAGTATAATGCTCATCCCCATTTGGATACAGCAAAGCGAGTGGCAGTGGTGCAAAATGGCATTATTGAAAACTACCGCGAGTTACGCGAGGAACTCAAAGCAAAAGGACACGAATTTCGTTCTGAAACCGATACCGAAGTCATTCCCCATCTGATAAGCGAATTTTTAAAGAATCTTCCCCCCTCATCTCCCTTCCTAGAGGCAGTTCGCCAAGCCGTTAACCATTTGCGCGGGGCGTTTGCACTTGCAGTTATTTCTGCTGATTTCCCCGATGAATTGATTGTTGTTCGCCAACAAGCACCTTTAGTAATTGGTTTTGGGCAAGGGGAGTTATTTTGTGCGTCTGACACGCCTGCGATCGTTGCCTACACCCGTGCCGTACTACCTCTGGAAAATGGCGAAATTGCTCGCCTCACACCTTTGGGCGTTGAGATTTACAATTTTGCTGGCGACAGGTTGAAAAAACAACCACGCCTGCTCAACTTCAATCCGGCAATGGTAGAAAAGCAGGGATTCAAACACTTCATGCTCAAAGAAATCCATGAGCAACCAGGAGTAGTAAGAGCTAGTTTAGACGCTTACTTTAATCCAGCCGAATCTACCGAATCCCCAATCAATCTTGGTTTACCTGCGGATTTATACACCGATTTAGAACAAATTCAAATCCTCGCTTGTGGTACAAGTTGGCACGCAGCATTAGTCGGAAAATATTTACTCGAACAACTAGCAGGAATTTCCACTCAAGTACATTACGCTTCTGAGTATCGTTATGCACCATCACCCGTGACAGCTAACACCTTGATAGTTGGCGTTACCCAATCAGGTGAAACAGCCGATACCCTAGCAGCTTTGACGATGGAAAAAGAACGTCGCCAAGGGAGAGAACCCAAATATCAAGCGCGACTATTGGGTATTACCAATCGCCCAGAAAGCAGCCTTGGTCATCTAGTGCCGCACATTATCAGTACCCTAGCGGGAATTGAAATTGGGGTAGCGGCAACGAAAACTTTTACCGCTCAACTGATGGCGTTTTATGCTTTGGCATTGGATTTAGCAGCTCGTCGTCAGACAGTTTCAAAAGATACATTAGATCAAATTATTAATGGGTTGCGGCAGATTCCCAAAGAAATTGAAGCAACTTTGGAAACCCAGGAACGTTTAACCGAACAGCTAGCCCACGAATTTGCTGAAACTCAAGATTTCATTTTTGTGGGCAGAGGAATTAACTTTCCTATTGCTTTGGAAGGGGCTTTGAAATTAAAAGAAATCAGCTACATTCACGCCGAAGGGTATCCGGCTGGAGAGATGAAACATGGCCCGATCGCACTTTTAGATGCGAAAGTACCAGTAGTTGCGATCGCAATACCTGGTAGCGTTTACGAAAAGGTTATTTCTAATGCCCAAGAAGCCAAAGCCAGAGATTCTCGGTTAATTGGCGTGACTCCCGTCAACGATGGCGAAGCTACGGAAATCTTTAACGATCTTCTTCCCGTCTCTCATGTAGAAGAGTTACTTTCTCCGATTTTGACAGTAGTTCCTTTGCAATTATTGGCTTATCATATTGCCGCCCGTCGCGGTTTGGATGTCGATCAGCCTCGTAACCTTGCTAAAAGTGTCACCGTTGAATAGTATAATCTTATACTTTAATTTAATTGTACAACAATAATAAAGTCGTATAACAAATAAAAAAGTTATACAATATATAAAAAAGTTGTACAATTCTTCCTGTGGGTGTATATGTAAGCATCTACAGGAGTTTTTATGGCTAGAAGCAAACAAGATTGGACGCAAGCCAAGTTTGAGCGTTACCTCAAAGAAGGGCGTGGTCAGGGTAGCGGGAAAGACTATCAGCCTTGGATAAAGATTCAGGATTTTCCTTCAAAGGGCCGTGTTTCCAGACCCCCAGGTTGGAAAACAAACCGAGAACATCATCTGCTTTCTGATAACGAGAAGCGGCTGTTTTACGTCTTCGAGTGGTCAGATACGATTGTAGATATAAGAGAGCAGTTTCCTCTAATTGACCTTGACTTAGCAATGAGTATCGCAGACGAAATGGGTATTAAGTATCCTAAAGATTCGCAAAGCAATACTCCCTATGTTTTAACTACGGATTTTATGCTTTCTGTCAAACAAAGCAAAACTATAGTCCAGCAAGCACGAACATTTAAGCTAACTAAGGATTTGGGAAGTAAATCTGTAGCTGAAAAGTTTGAGTTAGAAAAGCGTTACTATGCTGCCAAAGGTATTGATTGGGGAATAATCACAGAGAAAGAAGTCTTTAAGCAATTAGCGGAAAATGTTGAGTGGATTCATACTGCTTATAAACTAGAAGAAAATGCAGATATAAAGCTCGAAGAACTACGCAACATCGCCAACATCTTAAAATCCAGACTTCAGGAAAGTGATGCAAGCATCAATCAGATAACAACATCTTTAGATAAAAACATGAATCTAGAGTCTGGTACATCTCTGTATCTTTTTAGGCATCTTATTGCTAAGAAGGAAATCATTATAGATATGTTAGCCACAAAAATATCTAGTTGCCCTTCTTCTAGAGAAATTAAAAATATTATTTTTTAGAAAATAATATGTGGTGTATTACATCATAGAGTTTCTCGCAGAGGTAAGGTACAGAAAAAATAATTAACCACAGATGAACATAAATCCTTGTAAGAGCGTACATCTATGCGCCCTACCCATGTACCTCATTGAAATTATAATCGCCATATTATTATGATTAATGATTTATTTGTCAACGACCTGATTGAATGGATTGATGAATCAGGTAATAGCTTTATAGAACGGGTTCTCTGGGTTGATGAAAGCTATATTATAGCCTTTGTTTTTAATATAAATACTAAAAAAGGATTTCCAGAGCCTAAAAAAGTTTCGGAGATTATAGAAGCTATTTCTAATGGTAGCGCATTGAAACTTAAATCAGACCCGTGGGCAAGAATAGTAACAGAGAAAGATTTGTCTGAGAAAGAAAAAGAACTTAGAGATAGAGCTTGGGAAATAATTTCATTTATTGTTATTCAAGAACCATCGATATATTATCGGGATTATAGAGGTGCTTTAGTTCAGCAGACTATTGAAAAATATAATGTAGGTAGAAGTAAAGGTAAATTAGTAGAAATAAGTGTTTATAAATATTTAAGAAGATTTTGGCAAAGAGGTAAAAATAAAAATGCCCTTTTGCCTGATTATGTAAATTCTGGAGGTAAAGGAAAGCCTAAAACATCTGGAGAAAAAAAGAGAGGAAGGCCAAGAAAATATATACACGATCAAGAAATTGGTGTTGGAATAAATGTCACTGAGGAAGATAAAAAAATATTTAGATTTGCAATTACTAAGTTTTACAATAACTCTAAAGAAAATTTTTTAACAACCGCCTATGATTTAATGATTAAGGAATATTACTCAGAAGATTTTTATTACGATGAAAATGGAGCCAAAAAAAGTATCTTGATTCCTCCAGATAAACAACCTACATTTACTCAATTTAAATACTGGTATGAAGTAGAACAATCTGATATCAGAAAGACTATAATATCTCGTAAGGGTTCGACAAAATACGCTTTAGAACATCGAGCCATTACGGGAACTTCCCAAATGGAAACTATTGGCCCTGGAGCTAGATATCAGATTGATGCCACAATTGCGGATGTATATTTAATATCAATGTACAATCGTAACTGGATTATTGGTAGACCTGTTATCTATGTGGTTATTGATGTTTTTAGTCGCATGATAACGGGGGTTTACGTTGGATTAGAAGGGCCATCTTGGGCAGGGGCAATGATGGCTTTAGCCAATTCAGCCATAGATAAAGTAAAGTTTTGCCGAGAATATGGTATAGAGATTTCTGAAGATGAGTGGCCATGTAGACATATTCCTGATGCTATTTTGGGCGATCGAGGTGAATTAGCAGGGATGAAGGTAGAGACATTAATCCCTAATTTAAACGTTCGCATTGAAAATGCTGCTCCTTATCGAGCAGATTGGAAAGGATTAGTTGAAAGACAATTTCGGACTATTCATGGGTATGTAAAACCATTTGTTCCCGGTTATATAGATACTGACTTTAGACAGAGAGGAGGTCATGATTATCGCCTCGATGGTAGGCTTAACATAAATGAATTTACTAAAATAGTTATCTTTTTCATCCTCCAGCACAACAATTATGATTATTTAACTAAATATGCTAGAGATGAAATGATGATCTCTGATGATGTTAATCCTATACCTAGAGAGTTATGGCAATGGGGAATTGCCAATCGTTCCGGTAAGCTGAGAACTTATGAAGAAGATATTGTCAAGCTGAATTTAATGCCAACTGGAAAAGCTACAATTACCGCTCGTGGTATTAAATTTAAGGGAATGTATTACACCTGCGAGAAAGCAAGGAAAGAATTATGGTTTGAAAAATCTAGAAGTAGTTTACTTTCTAAATCCGAAAAATCATTAGATATATCATATGATATTCGACAATCAAAGTTTATTTATTTGCGTTCTCCAAATGGTAGAGATTTTGAAAAGTGTTTTCTTTTAGAGTCTGAACAAAGGTATTTAGATAAAAATTTATATGATATTGAATATTTGTTTGCATATGAAGAATTGCAAAGGCAAAAAAACCAAGGTAAACGACTACAAGGAAAAGTCGATTTGATAGCAAATATAGAAAATATAGTTAGTAAGGCTAAAGAAGATACTGAAGCAGTTTTAGATGATAATACAAGTAATAGACAAAAGGTTGCAAGAATTCGAGAAAAAAAAGCTTTTGAAAAAGAGAAACGACGTGAAAATGAAAGTTTTGAACTAGCAAAAGAAGAAATTACTGATAGTACCGAGGCTACAAATAATAAAATAAACACTCAATCTGAAGATTCAGAGTCATCCAAATTATTGAAGCCTGACCATATGGATTTACTAAGGCGAAAAAGACAGGAGCGAAAACGTGGAGAAGATTGAGGGCGAACTTGTTATGATTCCTAATGGGAAATCAGCGATTGTTGCCAGATATATAGACCAAAAACTTCTAGAATACAACACCAATCCATTAATTCAGGCACTACCTCCTATCCTTTCATCGGAAGAATTTATAGATAAAGTAACGAGAACACCAGACTTTGATGAGCAAGAGAGGCAGCTAGAAGCGCATTATCGATTTCATTGCATTGAGAGGCTATCTCGATATTTTGATCCTCAAAATAAAACTGTTGAATTACAGAAGGTCATTTCTGTACTAATTATGACGGGCTATTTAGCTCGGAATATTCTGAAACCTGAATATGCGAGTCGCTCTAGGCAAATTTATAATGCAATAAAAGATGGAGGAGGTAAAAACTTAGAAAACTATGTTAATCTTCCTACATCTGCTTCCGGTTTAACCCTAATTGGCCCATCAGGGATGGGTAAGTCTACGAATTTTCAAAATATTCTTAATCTTTACCCTCAGATAATTCTTCATCCTGAGTATACTGTTTACCAAATAGTTTGGTTGATGGTTGACTGCCCTCATGCTGGTTCTTTGAAAGGTCTGTGTACTGATATTTTTCTTGGTGTTGACAAACTATTAGGTACTAATTATTTTAAAAAATTTGGTTCATCGCGCAACTCAGAAGATTACATGCTTGCTCAAGTTGCCCAAATTGCCCATACCCATCATTTAGGCACTCTAGTTATAGATGAGATGCAAAATCTTGTTACAGCAAGAAGAAGTAGCTCAGATATGTTGAACTTTTTAGTAAAAATGGACAATACTGTAGGAATTCCAGTAATCCGAGTGGGAACAAATGAGGCTTTTCCTATTCTTCAAGGAAATTTTAGAAATGCTAGGAGAGGAACAGGAGAAGGAAGTGTAATTTGGGATAGAATGGTAAACGATGACGAATGGTATTTCTTCATGGAAGGAATGTGGGAATACCAGTGGACAAAAATGCATGTTCCTTTCTCTGATGAAATAAACGAAGTTTTTTATGACGAAAGTCAGGGAATTATTGATATTGCTGTCAAGCTTTACAAAATGGTTCAATGGAGAGCTATTTCAATAGGTGGGAAAGAAATTATTACTATTGATATAATTCGTCAAGCAGCTAAAGACGGACTATATTTAGTCAAGCCAATGCTTGATGCTATTAGGTCAGGCGATAAAGAGTGGATGATTAAGTATAAAGATATTGCTCCTCTCGATACTACAGAATATCAAAAAAAATGTTTATCTGAACTTGATTCTAAAGATTTGCAAGAGATTCGGAGATTAGCCAGAAAGCAACAGACTCATCAGAAAGTATCACCTAAGCTAAATTATATAATTCTTGAGCTTTTGGAGTTGGAAGTAGAACCTGCTAAAGCAAAAGAATGTGCTGAACAAGTAATAGTTTCTAGTGATGAAGATGCAGACATTACATTGTTAATAAAGAAAGCATATACTCTTGCTTTGCAAGGAGGACAAGTAAATGAGAGTCTTGTTAAGGCAAATACAAGCAAGGCTAAATTAAAACCAAAGTACCAAGGAAATGACATTCGACGAATTGTTGAAAATGCCAAGAAGGAGAAAAAATTTGCATACGATGATTTGAAATTAGCTGGTATAATCAAAAATCCAGTCGAAGATTTTATAAATATTTAGCTTCTTGATGCTTAGTTTTTTCCCAACTCTGTATCCTGACGAGCTTTTGTATAGTACTTTAGCTCGATACCATATTCGGAGTGGTAATAAAAGTTTCAAACAAACTGACTTAGAGGTATTCGGTTACAGCTCTCAACAAGTGTGCAAAGTTACTTTAACTAATAACTTAAATTATTTAGTTAAAAATTTACCTTTACGTTCTCAGCAGACAGTTGATAATTTACTGCAAAATCATACTTTATATCCTTTTTACGGAACTTTCTTAATACCACAGGAAGCTTGGTTATTAAAAGACTCAATGAGTAAAAAACTTAGTGGGTCTATTCTAGAGGTTGCTAAGGTGGCTACTGGTTCTAGTGGTGAGTCAAAAAAATTTTTAAAATTTTGCCCTAAATGTTTAGAAGAAGATACTCGGCAATATGGTGAGCCTTACTGGCATAGAACACATCAAATACCAGGAATTTTAGTTTGTCCAATTCATGGTGTCGTTCTTTGTGATAGTTGTGTAGCAGTTGAGTCGAAAGGCATACATTATTATGCTGCGAGCCTAGATAATTGTTTAGTAATCACAGATGTCAAAATTTTTACAAATCAGGCTTTAAAAACGCTCTTAACACTGACAAATGACATTAATCTGCTAATCCATAGTAATTTTGCCTTTAAAGGTTTGGTTTGGCTTCGAACTCAATACCAACGTTACTTAGTTAATAAAGGACTGTTGCAAATCTTTCCTGGTGGAAAGTTTAAGTTTGATGAGTATGCTTTTTCAAAGCTTATATTTGATTTTTATGGTCAAGAATCCTTAGAAGCCCTTAATCCAAAGTTAACCCAACATCAAGGTAAATATTTTTCTCATTGCTTGCTTGGATGTGACTTAAATCCAGCAGTTGACCGCATCACTCATATTTTAATGGTAAAATTTTTAGCAAATTCTATAGAAGCATTTTTTCAGTAATAAGATTTCCATCAAAAGATTGTTACGAACATTAATATAAAGTAACAATAAATTACTAAAAAATATTATATTTGCTTGGTGTTTTAAAGTACTCTCACATTAATCACTAAGGTAGTCTAAATAATAATTAGTTGCCTCTATCGTATATCTGTTTAAAGATAGGGTGGTAAAGATGGTTGTTGATTGCAGCTTACCTACACAGATTCTCTCAGAGTCACCTTTAAATCTAACAAAGCCAACGGAGGTTTTAACACCTCACTTACCGTACATAGATTTAATTTTTAACCTGCTTGGTGAAACAGTACCTCTCGATCACGGCTATGAGTTATTTTCTGCGATCGCCCACTTTGAACCTGAACTTCATAAGTTAAATACAGTTGGAATTCATACTATTGCAGGTATTCCCAAGGAAGGCGTAATTCAGCTAACTAAAAATTCTAGGCTTCGGATTCGGCTACCAGTAGAGCAAGTGCGTTTGGTTTATCCGTTAGCAGGTAAGTCCCTGAAAATTGGCAGGCATACAATTCGCTTGGAGATTCCTGAAATTTATTTGCTTGAGCCTGCTGAGAGACTGCGATCGCGTATAGTGATTATCCAGGGTTATCAAGAACCGGAATCATTTTTAGCAGCAGCACAGCGTCAGTTAGAACAACTGGGTATCCAGGGAAAAGCCTTTATTACCAAAAATACTGATGGTAGCCCAAAACGTAGAAGTATCAAAATCAAGCGCTTTACGGTTGTGGGTTTTGGGTTAGAAATCATTAATCTCAGCAATGAAGATTCGCTAACATTGCTGAGATATGGCATTGGGGGAAAACGTAAGATGGGCTGTGGCGTTTTTGTGCCTGTGGAGAGAAAGGGAAACGCAAGTTAAAGCTGGTTTTGAACCCAATATAAGTTTGAGAATATTTCCTAAAAATAAATAAGATGTCCGTAGTAGCTAGTGTTGTCAACCCCAAAATTCAGTTAAATTTGGGCGATCCAAGCATAACTTGGATACATCGTGCTGGCATAGCAGGGCTGTGGATGACGCTCAAGCAACTAGAAAAACTATATCCAATACCTGCGGAACGACCTGGTAATTTAAGTTGGTTGCTGACTCCTCGCAGCATCAGCCTTGAATGGCAAGGGCAGGATTTCGTAGTTTTAGACTGGCTGCTAAAGCAATCTTTTCAGATTAATGAAGAAGGTCTAATTTCGCTGACAGGCTTAAATACGCATTCAATCAATATTGAAACCCAAATTTATATTCACTTGGGAATAACAGGAACGTTTCTCCAACATAACCAGGTTTTTAAATTTGACGGGGGTAAATCCTGGTCATTAATAGTTGATGGTATAGAAATCGATGTCGAGTATAAGAAAGCAGTTTCCTATGCTCATCAAGATTTTGCTAAACAACTCTGTGATAAACAAGGTCAATTATTTGGACAATCAATTGGTGTAGCAGGGTGGCTGTATCCGGGGTCTGTAGTTCGTCATGTTGCTTTTACAGAAAAAACTAAGTTTGAAGAGAAACCACAATTGGCTTTTGCTCTTTTATATGCTCCTATTGCTTGCCACTACTTTGTTTTGCGATCGCATACCAAACCGGAACATACACAATATGCCCTAGTTATACCTGAAGTGGTTGACTTAGAAATTTATGCCCAGGAATACTGGAATTTGGGAAACTTAGATTACAAGGATTTCAATGTATCTAGCTTAGGAGATGCTGCATTAAGATACCTTACTTACGAAACAATTATAGAATTGGCTACACCCGATCAAGTAAAACGATGCCAAGTAATATTATTTGGAACGGTAATTTGGTCAAAGCAGCAAAAAACTCGCATAGAAATAGCAGTGGTAGAAGCCACTGGAATAATAAATTTTATCTATAAGCTTAGTCAGATTTCTTTTCCAGAGTACCAAATTATTGAGTATAAAAATAAAAATTTTATCATTAGCAATCTGTTTAGGGGAACAATTGCCGATAACTTAGTAAAGGGCTTTCCTTGGTGGGCTAATTTATATACAATCTTTAAAAATAAAAGTTTATTTAAATTTATTACCGATGATGGAGCATATAAGATGATTCAAAACTCTGAATGGAATCTAGAAAGTCAAAAACTCTTTATTAAAGCTTGTCATGAGGCATTGAAGAAAATATACGCTAAAATTTATGGACGAACAAATGAAGGTCAATATGCTCAAATTGAGCGAGAAAATATACGTATTTTATCGCAACTAGGACGTTGTACAAATGCTGAAAATTTTCGGAAATTTATTGCGGAGTTTTGGGGAAGAGCAGGTCAACTTTCCATTCTAGAAAAACACTGGGAAGAATTACTGCCATTAACTTCTGGCATAATGGATTGGAAAGTTGCCAGAGATTTAACTTTTATTGCTCTTGCTAGTTATCCAAAAAGCAATATGGTTGAGAAACAAATATTGGAAATCTCTGATTCTAATAGCGAATAATTACACCTTTTTTTGCTTAAAAAACACAAAAAATGAATTTAATAGGCAATTTTAAATGTTTCATTTATTCGGTAATATTTTGACTAGCTATGGAACCGCAGCTAATAATCGTGGGGAAAATGAAGGTAATATAACTCCTTTACAAAAATTGAATTGGAAAGGTGAAGTTCATACTATTGTTTCATCTGAGGCGATTCGTTGGGCATTACGGTACTACTGGCAAAATGTTGGCTATCCGGTGAATCGACGTTGGGATGAGAATGCTCAACCAGTAGCGGATCATGTTTGGCAAGACCCCAACTTTGATGATATTCGCTTCATTGATGATGATGTTCTGGGATTTATGCAGGCAGAGGCAGCCAAAGCTGAAGCTTCCGATGAGTCTGAAGGCGAGACCGAAGAAGCATCTCAAAATGAGAGCAAAAAAGTTTCTAAAAGTAAGGATAAGCAAAGTTCTCCACGTAAGGGAAAGCAAAAGCCTAAAGGAAAAATAACTGCTAGACGAGGTGTATTAGAAGTTACCCGTGCAGTATCAATGATACCTTTTATGGGAGACATTACCTTTAATGCTGTTAGTGGAGTAAAAGGACGAAATTCTCTTTATGCCACAGAGATTCATGCTACTCGTTATCAATATGGTTTTGCATTGACACCCGATAGCCTCAAAGATAAATCTCGCATCCATGCTGTTCTAGATGGTTTGATTTCGATTGGTGAAGTGGCGGGAAATCATGCCCGTTTTTTGTATGATTTCTCCCCTGAAAGTATTGTACTGCGGTGGACACATGATTTTTCCCCTCGTTTTCTATATTGCTTTGAGCAAGATGAACTGGGAAATATGTCAGCATCAAACTTAGTGCGACAGGTAGAAGTAGGAGATATTGATCCCAAAGAATTATGGATTGGAGGCTTAATTTCTCAAGGTTTAGAAGATTTGGGAGCAAATGTGTTTCCTGGAGTGAAGTCGGCAGTCAAAGCATTAAAACAGGTCATTGCTGAAGATTTGCAGTTGTCATCGGGGAGTGATTAAGATGACGACAATTGCTTTGAAAGTTGAAGTACCTATTGCTTGTTTTCGTCAATCCCGTGCTAGAGAATACGCTGAAACGTATTCAGTACCTCCACCTTCTACGGTGTATGGGATGTTACTTTCTCTGATTGGTGAGACAGATCGTTATAAGCATTGTGGAACTCAATTAGCGATCGCGCTCTTGTCTAAACCAGAAAAATCTATTGTAATTCGGACTTTTCGCAGGTTTAAAACGAAAGATATCCACCACCCTAAGAATGCTAAACCTGATTACCAAGAGTTGCTAACGAACATTGAGTTTGTAGTTTGGGTAAAAACAAACAAAGCAAAGCCTACTTTACCAGAACTTTTGCAGCAAGCATTTGTGAACCCAGCTTCTATCAATCGATTTGGTGGGCTGTGTTTAGGTGAAAGTCGGGATCTAGTCAATACTGTTACCCTTTTACCTGAGAACTATCATGGTGAGTCTTTGTGGTGGTTAGTTACAGATGAAGATGGTTCGCTAACCTTACCCTACTGGGTTGACCATGTTGGGTCTAAGAGAACACGCTGGCAGTGTTATGAGCTTCAAGAGTCCCAAGTATGGCAACCACCGGATTTATCGTGGACTACAATTCAAACTAGTTGAAAAAGGAGGATATTTAGATTTTGACAAGCATACCTGCTTGTTGCGCCGACATAAAGAGATAAAAAGTCGGTATTCTTTACTGAATCAGCAATTGAGTCTTTTCATTATGATTAAGGATGCTTGCAATTCCTCAGAAAGTTCCAACAATAAGCCTTCTGGACGTTGCTAAATTAACCTAGCCTATTAAATTTTGCAAATTTAGTACCTCCTAATGGCAGGTGCTTGTAAAATTATTTAGAAGGCCTGATGGATTAATATGTTTAGCCATCGCTGTTTTTTAACATTAGATGTCGTAAGACGTTGAGCAGATCCGGAGGTCACACTCTAAAATCGAGGTCGGCAAGTTCTTTAACATTAGATGTCGTAAGACGTTGAGCAGCCACAAATTTTAGACCAACCTTTGTTATCCGGTTGTTCTTTAACATTAGATGTCGTAAGACGTTGAGCAGACCCAGATCCGAGCGAACTTCCCCACTACCTCTAATGTTCTTTAACATTAGATATTGTCAGACGTTGAGTAAGATTCTGCTGCTTGTTGCCATAGCTTTTACTTCAAAAACTTCCCTCAACCCTCTTCATGCGAAATTTTTGTGCGGATTTGTTCCCATTGCTCAATCTGCTCGTGTAGTTGCAATTTGCGATCACCCTTAACTGCACCAAGACTACTAAACAAATCCTGGCCATTCAACTGATCGCTGTAAATAGCAATCAATTCGGTCAGTTCTTTTTTATGGCTTCCATTTCCTCCTCAGTGAAGAAATTTACATCTAGGCAAATCAGTCATCTGCCAATTCTCTCCACAAGCTCCAACCTACTTATATCAAAATAAGGTTTTTTCTGAACCACCGACCTTGACGCTTAGTTTTAGAAAGGGTCAGATTAAAAAACAATCGTTTGCTATTTCCTACTTTCGCAAGTTCTAATGGTTGGATTTTAGTTTCAACAACAATATCCAACGAATTAGATACTTTTAGTGCTTCTGAAAGTAAATTAGGTGTCGTTAAATCAGGAACTAGATTCGCTAATTTTTGGGTATGTCTGTTTGGATCATTGATTTTATCAATATCAATGTCTGGGCTTTTCCAGAACGAAACACACGCTTACTTAGATGTATAAGCGTCTGAGTTTTATGATGAATCATGAAATGCAGTATGCAACTGCTCAACAATCCTTCCCTGGTTCATTCTCAACCTGAATGCCGTAATTAATGAACATTGCCGGGATGGATATGTCTAGGGCGTTTGCTAGCTTTTCCATAGTTTCTAACGAAGGATTCAACTCACCTCTTTCCAGGTTGGATATGTAAGTACGATGAAGTTCAGCCCGTTCTGCTAGCTGCTCTTGAGAAAGATCCAGTTCACGCCTACGTCGTCTGACCGCTTTACCAAAGCGCTGTTTAATACTTAGTTCATTTTTTTCAGTCACTGCACAATATTCAAAAAGTGCAGGTAATAAGTCTACATACTATAAATAACTAATTGTAGTGTATAAATAACATTAGAGATTAGTGCAAAAATTTTATGCCTAAAATACCCCTTCAAATACCGCCAGTTGGCTTACCAGAGCTTATTCCCAGCGAATTACCCCACCAAAAATTTCATCTCGGTGAATGGGTACGCTGGTTTCAAGTACCCAACGGTGACTTTGGTCGCGTCATCGGAGTTCTATACACCCAACAAGCCAGTTGCATTGCCACTGGCTTACATTACTTGGTTCTTTTAGATGAGCGCAGCCCCTCTTGTAAAATTTGCACCTGCGACTTCGCTTTCGAGGAAGATATCGAACCTTTAGATAATTCATCCTTGGAAGGGCTTCAGGGCAATCATGTCTAAAGCTCAACAACATCAGCAGTTGCTAGAAATACATAATCAAATGTTCATGTCTCCCCAAGACTTTAGCTATCGTTGGGGATTGGGTTACGAAGAATTAGCAAAAATCTGTGCCATCTCTAAATCTACGGCTTATCACTGGTTGGGTGGACAAGCCAGCCGCAGAGAAGCTGGATTACCTTATCAGAGAATTATGGCTGTGGCTGATTTTCTTTTCGCCAACGCCGAAGTAATTAACCCTCTGTTGGAACAGTGGCATAATTCACCACCACCAAATTAATTCTTCAGTTTTTGCAAATTGACAAAACTTTTCTCCATCACCTTGACTGGCATAAAAAATAGGTAGTAGGGTGCAATTTATCGTCATCAGCCTAGCCACTGTTCCATGAACCGCTCCACCAATGACTCCTATTACTTGCCCTCCAGTATTGAATTGACCCAAAGCCATGTCCTGATTCATCGCATGGCAATTCCTCTCAAAAATGCCATCAGCTACTTACAACAATTTCCCCAGTCAGAATACGAGGATATTTGCCGAGATGCTTTTGAGTTAGGATTTCTTTGCTTGCAAACTGCTCAAACTCGTCATGGCAACGAATTAATCAAGCAGCAGATGGAATCCTTGTTGGTGGAGTTTCAGCAGGCAGTCAAGGTAATTGCAGAGTCTTTCCAGCAGGAATTAATTAATCAAGTAGGGACAGATAATGGTCAATTATTAGCTCCACTCCAAACTCAAATTAATCTGACATCAGCCATCCTCACTGAAAAACTCAATAGCGTCAGCACTTTGCTTACACTCGAAATTGATCCCGCCAGAGAAACTTCTGTTGTTGGCCGCTTTCTCTCTTCATTACGTCAACTCTTAGATGCCAAACGCTCTGATTCCATTCAAGGCGCATTTAAAGCAGCATTAATAAATGCGACTAAGGAAAATGGTACTCTGGCTGCGGCAGTTAAAAATGTGGTTTCTGAGTCTGTGAAACCATTAACCGAACAAGTGGAAAAACTGACCAGAGAAATTCGAGATCAACAGGTGACACAACAAGTACTTGAGCAGACAACTGCTAAAGGCATCAACTATGAAGAATTAGTTGTTGTCGAACTACGAGATTGGTCAAAATTGAGTGGAGTAGAGGTGGAGCATATTGGTCGTGATGGGGATACTGGCGATATTCTCCTAAAGTTCACCAGTAAATCGTTAGCTGTAATTGAACTGTCAATAGTGATTGAAGCTAGGAAACGACCCTCAAAACCTTTTGGTCGCCAAGCAATCACTCAACATTTACAGTCAGCAATGGTGCGGCGTTCTGCAAACTCGGCAATTTTTTTAAGTTATTCGCGTGAGGGATTAGCGCAGGAAATCGGTGATTGGGCAGAGGGAGTTTCTGAGTCGGGTTATTGGATCGCCACAACCCATCCATTTTTAATCATTGCTATCCGCTTTTTGGTGATTCAGCAAAGGTTAAATAAATTGCGTACCTTTGAATCAGAACTGGATGTAACTGCTGTTGAACAACAAATTCAGCAAATCCGCACAGCTTTGGGACGAATCAGAACTATAAAAAAATCCTTGACGGAAATTGGTAAGGGTGTGACTGTGATTAAAGCTGAGGCAGATGCTTTGAACGCAGATATTCAATCAGCACTGAAATCAATTGAGCAAGTCCTGAGTTTTGTTCCAAGTGAAAGTATATAAAAGTCAACAGCAAGGGCTACGGGTAGATTCTCTAAACTGCTCAAAAATATTTTTTTCAGGTTTCAACATGAGAAAGAATCTATGCTTGGCTTTTTTCCAGCCCCTTATCCAGATGAAATTTTATACAGTATCTTGGCTCGTTACCACATTAGGAGTGGTAACACGAGTCCAAAAATAACTGTAAAGGAGCTATTTAATTCTCAAGATGTAATAGCTACTGTTGACTTACCTTCTAACCTTAATTCGTTGATTGAGAATCTACAATTTATCTCGAATTATCAAGTAGAAGATTTGATATATAAATATACCCTCTATCCTTTTTACAGTGTTTTCCTGCCACCGAAAAGAGCTAGTCAGGTGATGGAGTCTATGAAAGCAGATTTCGGAGGAGATATTCATACCAGAACCGGAATTATGGCGAGTTCGTTGAAGATGCAGAGGTATCTGCGATTTTGCCCAAAATGTTTGGAAGAAGATTTGCAAAACTATGGGGAGTCCTACTGGCATAGACTACATCAAACACCAGGGGTTCTGGTTTGCCCAGTTCATGGTGTGACTTTGCAAGATAGCACAATTCCCATGCAAGGTTTTAACAGGCATGAATACTATGCTGCAAGCCAAGAAAACTGTCCTGTTGTACCGATACAACAGGCTTACAGTCAAGAGACTTTAAAAAAGTTGCGACTGCTGGCTCAAGATATTTCATGGTTGATAACTAGTAATCTTTTCTCTAGAGAACTAGAGTGGTTTCAAAGAAAATATATAACTTTATTAACTGAAAAAGATTTTGCAACGGCAACCGGGCGAGTAAACCAGAAGAGACTACTAGATAATTTCTTGTTCTTTTATGGTGCTGAAGTGCTTGAGGCTGTTAACTCAATGGTGAATTACGAAAATGAGCAAAACTGGCTATTCAGCATTGTTAGGAAGCATAGAAAGTCATTTCATCCCATCAGACATCTACTCGTAATTAGATTCCTGACGAATTCTATCGAGGAATTTTTCAACACGAATTACCAGTATAAACCTTTTGGTGAAGGGCCTTGGCTGTGTCTAAATGCTGCGGTAGACCACTACCTCAAGCCAGTGATAACTAATCTTGTTGTTACTCACTGTTTGGATAATAAAAAGCCGTTAGGTACTTTTTCTTGTTCCTGTGGGATGGTTTATTGCAGAACTGGCCCTGATAAAACTGATGAAGATAAGCAGCGAATTGGCAAAGTCTTGACATACGGTCAATTCTGGGAGCAGAAGCTAAAAGAACTGGTAGAGATCCAAAAGTTAGGTCTACGAGAGACAGCAAGACAACTCAAGGTCGATTCCAGAACAGTAAAACGTTATACTGCCATACTTAAGCTAAAAACTTTTTGGAAATCTTCAGAGGAAAATCAGCTAGTAGACTCACAGGAAGTTTTAGACTCAAATCTAAATTTAGCCAGTGATGACAAAATCAAATACAGGGAAGTTTGGAAAGCTTTACAACAGCAGTACCCAGAAGCCTCAAAAACGACTTTGAGGGGATTAGCCAAGGGAACCTATACTTGGCTATATAGAAACGACAAAGAGTGGCTCAACACAAATTCGCCGGATTTAAAAGTGCCTGTCCCTTGCTCCGGTAAAGTTGATTGGGCAGAAAGAGACAAGCAAGTTCTCGAAAAGGTAAAAAATGCTGTACGAACACCTCTGAGTGCAGAAAAACCCGTGAGAATCACTATTGGCAGGATAGGGAAAAGTATTGGCTTACTGGCACTACTCGAAAAACATTTGGCAGAAATGCCAATGACTAAGGTTTATTTAGAATCAGTGATAGAAACTGTAGACGATTTTCAGATTCGGCGTATTAAGTGGGCAATTCGGTGGCTTGATGATTGCGGAGAAGAAATTCAGCCTTGGAAGGTGATTAGACTGGCTGCGCTACGAGAAAATTGCTCACAGAGAGTACAGGCGGCTCTAGAAAGTGAGCTTTATAAACAACCGGATTCTAATAAAATTAGAGACAATAATTAACTAATGCCGCAGCATCACCATATTTTCATCAAGACCTTGACAGAAAAATTCTAGTCTTTGATTTTTCTCTACATCTCTAAGGTTGATGGAACTGACTACAAATGGAAATAATGCAGGTGTTTGGCTAATTACACCTAAAGCTTGGGAATTAGAATTACTTGCTATTAAAACTGCTTCTATTAGCCATGCTACCAGTCTCCTGTTATCGACTAATTGCACTGATGCTGGTTGATATATGCCTTTTTCATTAGTATCTTGCAAGACTCCCCAATCGACAAAACAGCGCAGTAGACGTTGAGTTGCGCGTGATACTGTTTCTCGTTCGCCTAATTGTTCTTTTATGCGTCTTTGCACAGAAGCTGCTGCAAATAAACCCTGTAATCTTATTAATCGCCCAACATTTTCTGCAACAGTCCCGAAAAATGGGTAAACAGCCATAGCCATACCCCAATGGATAACTATGTGTTGATTAGATGGGCTGATTCTTAAAAGTTCCAAAGCTTCATTTCGCAGAGGCTCTAGGTTTGTTGGCACTCCAACCCAGATTTTCAGCAGTATCGAAATGGTTTTTCTACGGCCACTAGATTTACTTTCACTGCCAACTGAAACCTTATCCTGTAAAAATTCATTAAGTGCTGTTTGAATTTCTGAGCGTGTAGAACCAGCTAAAAGAAGGTTGGCTGTAAGTTCCAACCAATTTAATTGAATACGCTGACTAAAACCAACTTCTACCCGCCTGCTCATTTGGATTAAACTGAAACGCTAATAAATGGTACTACTAACTCTTCAACAGAAATACCACCATGAGCAACAATTTGTTTCCCTTCTTGAATAAAAGCTTGGCGACCTGGTGCTAGAAGCGGTAAGTATTTTTCTGGTAATCCTAAAAGTGGCCACTCAATTGCATTGGGGAATTCACTTTTAACTTTTGCCCTCAAAATAGGATCTGAGTAGACTCTCACCCTTTCTCCACGTAAATCAGCGATCGCACCTTCTCTGGGCTGTCCAATACCAGTTGCCTCAATGTTACCGTGGTCAGATGTCAGAAAAATTTGAAATTTTTGTGCCAGCAGCAAGTCTATCAAATTCGCCATCCATCCCAGTTCTGCCCATTGGCGTACTTGGTTGTGCATCCCCGCAGTACCAAGTTGCATCCCGTGCATGATTTTATCGACTTTATCGACCACCAAACCTATTATCCGTAATTTAGGGGATAGTTTTTCTTCTAGCAGTGAAAGACTATCTGTTTCGCCCAGCCCCTTAGCATAGGCAACTTCAGTGGGATTGAAGCCTTGATCAGTCCAGAATTGCTTCCAGAGTTGTTCTTCTTTAGCTGTTGTTTCAAGGCTATTGGGAAAAAGAATCGGAGGTTTCCCTGCAAATATTGCTTGCCTAGAGATGGAAGTGATGGTTGGTAGCCATGCAAATACTGTTTCGTCTTTAAACTTTAACTGAGGACGTTGTGCAAGCAGCACGTTTTTCAGCACTAACCACTGGTCTAAAGCTAGACCATCTAATACTATTAGTGCTACTTTATTGGTTTTCGATGCTTCCAAATTCCGTCTTAAAAAACGCGGAATTTGGTGTAACACTACAGGCGGAATTGGTGGCTGACTGTAAAGTGTGCCATAGCGCGAATTTATCCAGCTAAAAAAGGAATTGTCTACCTTTTCTTGCACGGTAAGAAAGTGTGTATAAAAATCTGATATTTTGTCTTGATGCCACAAAACTATCAATTTTGCCCACGCTTCACTAAATTTCAGCCAATCTTGGTAATTGGCATCACTGGAAGGAATGGATGAGTCTAAAGATTCTAATAAACCTTGTAAGCGTCTGCGTTGGTCAACGTTTGGGTCAAAACTCAAACCTACTTTTATCCAAGAATTTGACTCCAAGCTTGTGGTTGTTATTTTTAGTTTATCAGCGTCTATAGGCTGGAGATAACCTTCTAAAAAAAGATGGTTGATGTAAATGCGAATATCTTGATTGTCGAAAGGCAATTTAGTTACAGTGGCGTAAGTACCAGTTGCTTCAGAAACTTGGCTTGACTTTACTAGGTGCTGACGAACAAATTCTGTCCAAGCTTGCTGCAAAAAGGCAAAGAAGGCTTGGCGATCGCGGATGATTGTTTCTAGGGGTAAGGTGGAAAATAATTGGCGATCGCGCAGAGTTTGAATGAAGCGATCGCATAAAATCTCTGGTAGTCGTTGTCCCCGATAGTGCCAACGCAAAAGAATTAGCAGTAAATCAGATGTTTCCTGGATTAAGTCGGGATCAATGTTGTAAACATAGCGTAGAATAAAATCCTTAGTAGCATTTTCACCTAATTGTTCTGGCTTATGTTGTGCCTGTGCTTTGTATAGTGCATCAAAATTGCTGCGGTCTAGGGAATTAACTACGCTGTAGCTGAGATGGGGAAATAAACTGCCTATACTGAAAGCAAGCTGCCGTCCTGCTTGTACTAAGTCATAGGGCAGCAAGCGTACCTCTTGTGTATCCTTGTTGACAACAACAATTAAATCTAACGCTGCACCTTGTTGTTGCTGGGGACGATATTGGGATTCGTAGATGTAGCGGAAGGCGATCGCATCTTCAAAAGGGACTATTTCAAAACCTCGTGCTTGTATTGTTTGCAGCATCTCTGCTTCCGTTAGCAAGCCGTCTGGATCTGCAACTAACGTCAGATTTGCTACCTGTGGTGTAAATTCTTTTAAAATTTGATTACGCCAGTTCACGAATAGTTCTCCACGCGCATTAGCAACAAGGGTATTAATTCCGGTGTGATTTCAGATTTTTGCTGCATCGCTTCATGCCAAGTTTGTTCCTCTTGGGCCAGCTGCGTCAATCTGTAATCTCTCACTTGAGGTAGTCCAATACGTTCTATTGCACGTCGTCTTGCTGCAAAAGCATACATACTTTTTTCACGTTCTTTTTCAAGCTGTTGGTGATGTTTCCGTAGCAGTTCCTCATAAATGCCCTTACCTTGAACTAATGCCGTTTCCCAGACTATGCTAAATGCTTTTGTTGCTTCTTCTCCACAGAGGTGTTTTTGAATCTCCACTTCCTCTGTTAATAATTGTTCCCAAATATAACGGGCTGTAGGTAAGAAAACTCGCCCATCATCATTAAGAAATAAGGGCATCATCCTTTGCTGATTCCAATCTTCGGTATAAATGGCTATTCGCCACAGTGA
The DNA here is from genome assembly GCF_034530915.1 of Nostoc sp. DedQUE09. Classification (NCBI taxonomy): domain Bacteria; kingdom Bacillati; phylum Cyanobacteriota; class Cyanophyceae; order Nostocales; family Nostocaceae; genus Nostoc; species Nostoc sp. DedQUE09. The sequence goes on along the minus strand of NZ_JAVRCE010000044.1, from coordinate 37,398 downwards.
CCAAAATCCTTGGACATCTCCTGGTAAGCCTGGGATGGAAATACAAGGGATGGGTTGCCCTTCGGCGAAAACTTGTTTCGCCATAACCATGCCTCGAATTTGAGAATCTTCTAAGGTTAAGTGTTGGGCATTGGGTGTGACTGTTGCTTGTGTTGCATTAAACACAGTGTTTTTTAACTGTTCACCTGTAGGTAAAGTTAAATTCCAAATGTCACCTTGTTTTTCAGCTATGCCACCATGCGATCGCAAATAATTGATGGTCATCCGTTCAACCCAGTGGGGGATGGGATGATCTATCAGTTGTTGTGCGGCGGTAGGATCTAGTTCCTCGTTTGTTTGGTAAATTGCTGTACTTTCTTTGGCTACTACAAGCTGTTGTTGTACTCGACTAACAACTTCTTGAACTTTGGTATCTAAACTTTCTGGATTGATCAGGGTTTTGATATACAAGTCGTCAAATATCAGTCCGGCTTGTGCTGAATCCAGGACATCGCCAGTTTTGTCTACACCAAATTCGCTAAGAATAACTGCCAGCTTTTCTTCTAGTACCTCACGGACGCGGTATTCTACGGTGTCTTCAAACACGAAGTTCAAAGCGCGGACAGAGAAAGTTTGTCCAATTCGGTCTACCCTACCAATGCGCTGTTCTAATCGCATTGGGTTCCAAGGGATATCGTAATTAACGACTACGTGGCAGAACTGTAAGTTTAATCCTTCTCCACCGGCATCAGTGGAAATTAAAATGCGAACATCTTTGGCAAAGGCTTCTTGAACTTGTTTGCGTTCCTGCATCCCCATTGAACCGTTGAGACAAACTACAGAGATACCGCGCTGAGTTAAAAATTCCCGCAGCATTTTTTGGGTGGGGACAAATTCAGTAAAAATCAGAACTTTGATGTCAGGGTCGCTTTCTTCCTGTTGCAAGCGATAAATCCAGTCTAGTAACTCTTCCGCCTTGGGGTCTGCACCTGCGGCTTCTGTCAGTTTGGCAGCTTCTAGTAATAATTCCACCTCAGCTTTTTCGTTTTTAAATGCTTTGAGTCGGGTTGTCAGGAGTGAATCAACCTGTTCCTGTCCGTCCATTTCTGACCATTCCTCTGCCGCAAACATTGGGAAGAGGGTTAGTTGTTCTTCTGGTTCGCGTAGGACTTCTAAGCGCCTTTCTAAGGTGGTACGGATGGCATGGGTGGAAGATGTTACTAACCGTTGCATCAAAATCATTAAAAAGCCAACATAACTTTTTTTCTGTTTTAGTGCTTGGTTGTAACCTTCACGCACGTAGTCGGTAACTGCTTCGTAAAGTTGGCGGTGCTGACGATGTTTTACTGACCACGAAACTGGTATAAGCTGAGTTTGTCTTGGTTTAAATAAAGGTTCTCCTTGGGCGTTTATGGCACGGCGTTTTTCGGTACGAATAACGTAAGGTTGTACCCGTTCCCGCGTGACGCTGGAAATATCGGGGAAGGCAACAGGATCTAACAGAGAAATAAGACGATAAAAAGCATCGGTTTTACCTTGATGCGGTGTGGCAGAAAGCATTAGAAAGTAAGGTGCAGCTTCCGATAATCCTTGACCGAGTTTATAACGGGCAACTTGGTCGCTACTACCGCCTAAACGATGGGCTTCGTCTACTATGACTAAATCCCAAGCTGCGGCGATTAAATCTTCAAAGCGATCGCGGTTATATTCTGCTAGTTGTTCTTTTGTCCAGCCCCGGCGTTTATCCATTGGTTTTACTGAGTCCATTGGACAAACTACTTGGTTAAAAAGACTCCACGGATTTTGGTTTTCTGGGTTGCTATACAGACGCTGCAAAGTTTTGATGTCTTCGGGAAGGATAAGCTGAAATTCTTCGTTAAAATGCAGCCGCATTTCGCTTACCCACTGGCTGACTAAACCTTTGGGGGCAACTATCAGGATACGTCGCACCATTCCCCGCAGTTTCAGTTCCCGCATAATTAGCCCAGCTTCTATGGTTTTGCCCAGTCCAACTTCATCAGCTAGCAGGTAGCGAACGCTATTACTGGAAACTGCTTTTGATAATGCTTTGATTTGATGCGGTAAGGGAATAACAGCAGATTCAATTGGTGCTAGGAGTACATCTTGAGTTAGTGCATCTGCTATGCGGGCAGATGTGGCAATGTAGGCAATACCTGCTGGAGTGGTGATTCCTGCAACAGATAGGGGTTTTAGTGTGTCTGCGCGAACGCGAACTACAGTTTCTCGGTTGGGTAGCCAGATGCGATGGAAGGTATTCCCCCAAAGGGTTTGGGTTTCAATAACTTTGCATAATTGGCGATGTTCTTCACTCCACAACCAAGCACCATCCATCATGGTGCCTCTCTCGCTAAATCTTGTAAATGAGGTTTGAGATGGTACACCTCAGCTTCAAAGTCAATCAGCATATCTTTTTGGAGAGATTGACACATTACTATTACATCTTCGCTGTTAGTACCTGTCCCTGAACAAATAGCGGCAAGAGTCATTCCCGCAGGAGCATTACCCAAAAGTCCCAGAATTTTTGCAGCTTCGGGGGTAACAGTAGCTCCCAAACGCTGTTTCCAAAAAGTATCGGCGATAATTTTTAACGGACGAGAATCAAGTTCGATACGGAAGCGGTTGTGTTGTTCATCTGTTAGCACAATTGGAGGACGGCGTTTAGCATTGCGCCAAACACGGGAGACTTCCCGCAAACCAGAACCACCAAGTTCGGCAAAACCTATTAATTTCAAAGCACGAGCAATTAGTGGGTTACGGGCGGTGCTAGTTCCACCGTTCATCAGGTCTTTTTCTGATACTAGTGATGCACCTGCATTAACCATAATTGTACAATGTGGTACTAGTTCGATTTGTGCAACTGTGCGTTGGTCTGTGTAGTCCTGGTGAATAATTAAGTTGATCAAAGCTTCGCGGACAGCAATATAGTCAGCAGAACCGGTGGGTGTCTGGAGATTATCTGTAGATAACCCTTCAATAGGGTTGTGCTGGGTAATAAAATCAATAGCTTTCCGCAGTGATTGGAGTAAGTTTTCAGTTAATTCTTCTCGTTTATCCCAACGTCCTTCAGTTGTTAATCTTGCGCGTAAGTCGAGAATTTCCCGTCCTATTTTGCGGTGAATTTCTTTACCATTGCCAAATAGCAGCGTTAACTGGTGCAAATCGTCGGGTGTAACTTCTCCCCTTCCATCCAGTAAAATTTGGCGAATTACTTCTATTGGGTTTTTCCAGTCAATTGTTATTCCCTGCTCATTTAAGATTTCTAAGTTAAGCCTTGCCTTTAAAATCTTGCTGTACCAGTGCAGAGTTTGCTGGTCTAATTCCGTCCAACCCACGTTCCGGGAAACGTTTGTTTTACCTGTAATAATAAGTTCTTGCCGTTCTTTCCAAGCCTCTAAAAAGCTTCTGCCATCATTTAGTGTTATCGCCTCAATCGGCACAGGTTCACCTTGCAGTACTCGCAACAAATCATCTGGTATTGGTGGTTCTGTTGGTGGACTGACAGCAGCCAAGGATTTATACGTAAGTTTTTCTGTAGCAACTTTATCTATCAGGTAAATACTTTGGGCAGCGCGGTTGCATTCTAAACCCCACACCAACATCGGGTAAAGTAAAAGTGCGCCTTCTGTTGTGCCGACATACAACCTTTTTTCGTCTGAAAACCAGTCTGAAACTGCAACTTCCTCTGGCATAGGTTCACTTTGTTCTCCCATCAACAGCAAGCGAATGATATGGCTAATTTTTTGCTTGCGTTTATGAGCATCAACCAAAAATAAAGGCAACTCACAGAGAGGCAGAATTCCCTCTACTACCTCTTCAAGAGTTGACAGTGGGTTTTTAGTGTTTAAAATTGTAGTCGCACTGTTTTCATTTAAGCCTCTTAAGTCGTGACCAACATCGTTTCTCAGGGTTAGTAAGTTTTCTAATTTACCTTTGGCGATACTCTTTTTATTTAGGAAGGACTGGGAAAATAGAAGCTGTAATGGATGGCGAGTATTAAGGCTAGAAATGGCTTGGACAAGATTGAGAAAGTGACCAAAAGCTAGATTGCCACGAAATTCTGTTAAAGCGGGTGGTGGTGAAACTGTTGCATCTTCTCGTGCCGCAAAGGATGCTATGGCTAACGCACAGAGGTAACGGGTGGTAACTTCTGCACAACGGAGAATTTGATCTAATTTTTCTGCTTGAGAACGGGTACGATAAATGTTGCCATAGGCGTAAGCGATAGGCTGGGGGTAAGTTTGCAGTACTTGGGTGAGCATAGATAACAAGGTTTTACCCGGAAAATACTGCTACATATTATACGGATATACCTCGTAATTAGGGTGGGTCAAACACATATAATGTAGTATTTTTTACTATTTATTTGCATCTATCCATGAAAGGGCAGGTAATACCCACCGTATAGGAGATATAAGTTCTCTGCAATAACTTACAACGCAGAATCCAAAATTATCTTATTCCTCTAATCTGTTAAGAGCGTTGTCATACAACATAATTAATTTTTGGTCTTCTTGCATTACAGTTTCTGGTATTTTCTCGGCTACATCAACAATTAGTTGATAATTTCGCTCCTGCCATGCTTTTTTAAAACCTACACGTACAGCTTCTAAACGAAATATTTTGAGTTTCTTTTGCTTACTTTGACGATATTCGTCGAATTCTTTGAGTAAAGCTTTTTCCCGTAATTTTTCTAAATCTATTGCTCTGTTTGGGTCAGGGACATACCATCTATCTTTGGCAGCACTGATAAGAGTCAGGTGATCTGTTTCCAACCCATTTCCTGAAAGTACGGCCTTTTCTTCAACTTTGTTGATTGTATCGCGGTGGAGAGATGAAAGTTTTAACCAAGAAACAATTTGGTTAGGAATTGCGTCTTTCCCTTCGTAAAGGATAAAGTTTTGTTTGAGAATTTCGGATAATTCTAAGCGTTGTTCTGCTTTCGACCATGCGGCTGTTACTTGCATGAACTGGGGCTGAATTTCTTGGAAAGTTTGGGGTTTTTTAGTAAGTTGCTGTTTTAGCCACTGTACGGCACTTTCTTCGTTACTGACGACTAATTCTAATTGGAGAATTTCTTTTACTGTTATACGTTTTTTATCATACTCTGCTACCTGTTCTGGGAGAAAATACATTTCGTCCCGATTAGTAAAACGTTGTGTGAGTCCGGCATAAAATTCGGAAGCGGAGAAAGGAACAGTAACACCACGTTGAATATGAAAGGCTACCATGCGGTCAAACAATAAATAATTTTGGCGTTCGGCGATGGTTTCAGCTGTTCCGTTTTTAGCGACGAATACAGGGAGTTTTTGTAAATGAGTACGGATGAATTCCCATGCTGCTTCTTCGCTTCCAGCTTCAAGTTGGAAATGTTGTTCAAAGGTAGTATTGGGTTTGTAGGCAGAAATAATTAAGTCTTGTTTTGTAGCATTACTACTATTAACTTGCTTAAATGAACCTTGCTTTTTATCTAGTGTCCGTACATCTGCAATAACAAAACCAGCGTGCTGCATTGCTTCTTGTATAGAATTCCATACACTGTTTCTAGAATTATGAAACTCTACAGTCATCCAGTGTTCTGGTTTGAGAACTCTATAATATTGTTCAAAACATTTCGCCATCAGCTCTTGATATTCAAAGAGTCCTTTACCTTGAACCTTATTTTCTATTGCTTCTCGTTTCGTATTTGTAAAGACTCTAAGCCAAGATTCTCCTAAAAAATTTAATTCTGAATACATGATATTATTACCAAATGGTGGATCAGTAAAGATATATTCAATAGAATTATTAGGAACAAAGTTATCATCCGCAGAAGCTGTTATCGTTAAAGAATCACCTTGCTTGTTTGTGAGCTTTTTAAATCCACGACTTATCCAATTTATTCTGTCACTTATTTGTTCAATGACTGAAGTTTCTATAGGAATTGACGATATATAAAGAGTTCCTTTAAGATAACCAGCATTACAACCACCACCACCAAAAAAATAGTATTTTAGATGAATTCTATTCATTTTAGTTGCTCTATTGAGCATACTGGAAAACATAAATTTGTTAAGTAAGATTGGCGAAGTCTTGATCAGCCTATTTACAACAGATAAAGCAGATAGATTCCTTGTCGTATAAAAATGATGTATGTGTGTAATTCCAGCTTGATCATTGCGACGAGATTCTTCACCCTCCGGCATTCTCTCTGTCGGAAAGTAATCACCTATGTTCTGATTATCAATTTCTTTTGTTAAAGCCAAGTCAAAAAGATCAATTTTTTTATCAAAACTTTTATTATTAAAACTATAGTTAATTAATACTGGTACTTGTTTAGATTGTTTTATAGTCTCATTAATAGCAGTATCGAATCTTGTCACCCATGCTCGTTCTATATTACGTTTAGTCAATCGAGCATTACAATGTGGGCATGAAAAATCATCAAGCACCTTACCAGCTGCTTTATCTATAGCTGCTTCCCAAAATACTACCTCATCAGCACATTCAGGGCAGGTAAAAACATCAGACCAAACAGTATAATTAATTTTTCCAAAAGATAATCTGCTATTTGGAATATCAACTTGTAGATTATTAGATTCTTTAAGTAGTGAAACTCCTCTTCCAATCTGTTCTGGGTTGGGATTGTGCAGCGTTAAATACATCCAGCCGCATTCCTTTTCCACTTCAGCCAATATCCGCTTTGCTTCTTTTTCAAACTCTGATACATCAACAGACGTATTATAGTTGTAAGCAATAAATGTAGCTGCCGGCGAAAGATCATTTAAAATTGCACGTCTAGTACCTAATTTAGAAAAAGCTTTACCTTCTTCATCCAAAATAGTGCCATCAGTCTGCACCTTATAACCCAAAGATTCCACTGTTGCTTTATCACCACACAACTGTGCTGCAACACCCGTCATTCCCGTCCCACAAAAACCATCAAAAACAATATCTCCAGGTTCTGTATAGTGCAAAATATAACGCATAATTGCCTTATGCGGCACTTTCGTATGATAGGAATGAGCATTATAAATCGGGTCATTTTTCCCTTCACTTACATCTGCGGCGAAAGGTTCCCGATGATATTCTTCAGTTTCAGAAGAAGAGTTATTATCTTTTTCTTGATCCCAATAATTAATAAAATTTTCGATAAAAGGATTACGACAGGCAGTATAGTAAGGTGGATCAGAAAGTGCTAAAATCTCTTCATCCTGACCAATAGGAAATCCCTCTATCTGGCGAAATTCTGGTTCTCGTAATTTCTCTCGTAACTTTTCTGTAAAATAACCTCGGCGTGCCTCATCACTTTCAAAAGTCATACCAAGGCACTCAACTGCACCTTTTTCTTCAGAATTTGTATTAAGTTGAATATCTAGTGGTAATTGCTGTCCTTCCATTTGATGACTCTGCTTTGGTTTATATTGTCTTCTCTCAAGCACTTCCAATTCCTAGAGAAAATTCTCTCAGAATAAACTCCTCCTACCAGGAAGCTAGAAGGGAGTTAAGCCTGGGGTTATTTTATTCAACAACAATCCTGACCTTACTTAAATCCTTACCTCTTGCAAGGTCGCCAAGATAATCATCAAAACGCTTCTTCATTTCTTGTACAGTACAAGGTGAACCACCTGCAAGTAAAACTTTTTGTAAGTCTTGCGTCTTCACTACCACTTTCGCCAAACCGGAAAGGACTTCCTTAACCGCATGAATAAACTCGTTTGTCAATGGATTAGGTAGAATCCGTGATGCCAAAAACCCATCTACTAACTGTCTTTGGTCAGTTTTGAGTAAATTCAAATTTTCTCGCGTTGTCGGGTCTTCTAAATTTGCCAGTAGTGTCTGCGTCCAGTTAGCCAAAATTTGGTCTAGCTCTGTTTCAATCTCCCCTAACTCACTGCTAGCAGGTATGTTTATTGCCTCAGTTGCTGGTTTAAACTGACAGTGGGGACAAATCGCTGTGGCTTGCAATTCCGGCTCAGTCAATACTGCACAAGTTTTCAAACTTGCCAGATTATTTTGCCAATCCCGGAACTGAGTAGCTGGCATTAAATCTATTGTCGTCAATTTCTGTAAACTTTGCGAACGCACATCCTTAAGCAACTGGGCTTTGAGCCTGCCTTCATTTACACCTAGTCGCGCGGTAGTATGCAATGCCATGTAATTTTGGATGTAATCCTGCTTCAGGTCTGTTAGTTTTTGCAAGGTTTGCTGGCGAAAATTAACCGCAGAACGCTTGTGGGAATTTAAGATATCTGTCAGAATTTCTCCCTGCACCTGTCGCATTTTAGCTAACCAAGGATGTTCACTCGGTAACACTGCCTCGGCTGTTGTCAGGTAAGATGCAATTGCGCCCAGATTAGTGAGTAAATCTTGCAGTGCAGTAATTTCTGCCAGGGTTTGCAAACCACTACGGTGTGTAGTAATTTCTTGCTCTTGATAGCGGAAGTTTTTCAGCTTACCTGGAGTAGTAAAAGATTGCAGTGACTCCAAAAAAGTTTTAGTTCGGTCTAAATTAGAGCGATATTCATTTTGTAATACATCACTTAAAAGATTTCGCCCCCAGAAAATTAACCCAGTTTGTAATTTCTGCCGTGCTAATACAATTTGATTAACTGTTTCAGTAACAGCTTTCTGCAATTCCTGAACTGGTTCAGCTTGACCCTGAGTTATCAACTGAGCCATTCCTGGTGTCAATCCCAATAGCTCAAATAATGCTCTCAGTGCAGGTAAATTCCAATCTTTCGGTTGTTCAAGGTGCTTAAAGTTAATTAGATCCTCAACAGAAGTAGTTACCAAAGTATCTAAATTATTAGCATCGAACTTGTTACCTGGAACAGCTAATACTATATCCCCGTTGTAAACTAATGCCGCAGACAAAACCACAACCCACTGAGGTTCTAGGCGATATTGACCAGGAGCCATATACTCCACACCCAATACATCCTGAATAATTTCTACACGATTGAGAACTTGACCAGAACCCTTTTGCTGTAGAAGAGACAAAATATATTTGGCATATTTGGAGCTATGAACATCAAGCTTGTCGCCATCGAGTAATTCTAAAGCATCAAGAACTGCGATCGCTTGCTGGGTTTTGCTGCTACCCTTAATAAATCGCAATGCGTCCTGTGCAGCTTGGCTTCTGTTCGCACTGGTAATCAGCACATTAAAAGTAGGATATTCTGGTGCTTGATCGGTAAAATGACTAGCCAAACAGCCAGAACTAATTGTATTGAGAAGATCGCGTACATTTGCACGCGCACCACTCGCTGCTTTAACACCCTTCATCCATTCCAAAAAGGATTTACTTTTTCCTTGGTGAGTAACTTCAAAGGCTGTTGTCATGTGTTCTTGCAGCCAATTAACCAAATTACGTAGAAAGCCTTTTGCCTTATCTTCATAACTTCTCTTCGCTTGTCCCGATGAAGTTGAACCTAAGTCTAATGCAGCAGCATACTTGTTCAAATTCTGTCGAAAGGTATCATCAGGCTTTGCTAATTCAAAGAAAACCTCGTCAGCATTTTTTTCTTTTTTATAAGGTGGCGGGTCAAAAGGTGGAATAAAGTACAGATAAAAATCTCTTGATGGAGCTGCGGTAGAACGTTCATTTGGCGCACCAAAAAACAAATAGCCTTGGCGAGTAGCTTTTTTGGTCGTCCACTCTAACTCATGCAACCAAATGCGATAACCAGTGACATAAGTTTGGTCTGTGCATTCCAGCACCTGTTGGAGTGCTAAAAAATAATATTTGTCTAACTGTGAACTATCCAGACTCTCAGATCGCTTCTCAATCAAAGCATCATAATCATCTGTTTTCTTTAAATCAATATAATATTGACGATTATTAGTGTTAGAAGAAATAAACTGCCCACTGACCGTTTTATAAATTTCCCGTAATACCGTTTCAATTTGGGAGAGCAAATCATCCGCAGGCTCACCCCCTAACTCTGCTACTACTGGGTCATAGAGACATAAACTATCTCTTAACTCATCTGGTGTTGCACCCAAAGGTGAGTAAATATCTCCTACAGTTAAACGATGTACTGATAGCGCGGCGATAATTCGCAATGCTATTGGTTTATAAATAGGACGAGTCAAAGCTTGCTGAATGCGTCCTTCTAGCACCTGGGAACAATCAATCACTGCGCGAATATCGGGAACTGCGCGGAAGGAAGGGTTTTCTTTGAGGGTATCCCAGTAGCTATCATAAGCAATTAAACCTGGTGCATCTTGCGGCATATTTTGGTTGACCAATTTCCGCATCGTCACAGACAGAGTTTTCAGCACCTCCCGCTTTTCAGCAACAGTAATTCGCTCAAATGTATCAATATAATCCGGGTGAATGGGAAACAGCCTGACAAATTCATCCATCCGCTCGTTCATATTGCCGTAGAACTTTGCGAAAGGAGTTAAATGTTCTCGAATTTTTGTTAGTTGGTCTGCGGTTTTCTTTAACAGACGTTCTGCAACTACATATTTAATATCTCTACGAGCAATTAATATTTGCTCAAAACGGTCTTTGACTCGACGAATTGCATCAGCTACAAATGCAAAACGAGGATTATCAAACAAAGTTTCTTGCAAACCTGCAATAATGCGGAACCTCAAATCTTTGCAAACTTCGCCTAATTCTCTTAAAAATCCCAGATCAAGAATTAAGGCTTGGTCTTTGCGACTGCGTAAATAGTCTAAGAACTCATCTATCACAAACAGCAAACCTTGGTCAGGAAACTGTTCGTGAAAAAGCGCCATCATATCTTCAAATACACCCTTATGATTAGGGATTGTATCCCTTGGTGGAAACTGAAATCCAATCCCCCAAGTTAAGAGTGCTTCTTCTAGCTGGGAACAGACAACTTCTCGCAAATCCATTGTTGTCGAACCCAGTTCTATGCGAATCACCTTGAACTTACCAGCAATGGGACGCGCACTTTCAGCAACTTGAGGATTTTGCAGATAGCTAGAAAGTTCTTTATGTTCTGCGATCGCACTTATCACTGACATCAAATGCGACTTGCCAGTACCGTAATTTCCTACAACCAGAATACCTTTATTATCAGCAGGCTGCTCAAATTGCAAATTCGGAAAAACTACAGATGCTAGACGATCTGCCATCTCTTGAGAAATTACATAAGTGGAAACCAGTCGCTGTGCCTCAGCTAATTCACTAGCATCCTGTAATTGAATTACAGTCTCAATAGGCTCAAATTGAATTAACTCACCGTATTTCATAGCACCATTTTTACTCTAGTTATTAGCTTTAGCTGGCTTGCATCTGTTCGAGGTTAACGATTAAAAAATCCTTTACAGGATAACGACGGTACTCAGGATGTCCTAGTTCAGCATAAATTAAATTATTGTTCTCAATATTACCGTGCCATCTAGCCACAATGGTACGATTGCGGGCTAATTTCTTGAGACACTGTAATGGGTCAAGGTTGAGAGAAGTATCAAACAGAATCTCCAAGTGTTCTAAAAAAATTACCCTATTATTAGGATTCCCAACTATTTTTTTTAATAACTCTTCTGCTTTTAAAGAACGCTGCCGTTGTGTCAACTCTAGTAACTCTCGACTCAATTCTAGGCTAACGTTTATGTATCTATTGTTACCAAAATCGGAAATTTTTTGAAAGTTGATTTTTTGAGTGCGATCGCTTTGCCTGCCGCAGGCATCACATGGAACTATAATCAGCTGATAGTACATTTGTGCGGCTTGGGGAAAGTAGCTGCTAATTTTTGTGGATATTAATTCATATTCAGCAATATTTGGTTGTTCAGGCTGCGTGTTCACCTCAGACGATAACTTTGCAGATGAAGAAGAATTTTCATTTGTTTCCCTGTCTTCCTGATCCTGAGTTTCTGTGTCTGCCATTTGAAAGGGAGTTGACTCTACTGCCTCATCTGTTGCTTGATAACGTTCGTCGCAAATTTCCTGATATGCACAAAAGCCGCAATTAGTGTGGGAAGAATTAGCCAGGAAATTTCCATCCAAAATCTGTTGAACTAAAATTTCTGCCTCTTGACCAGTGTTTTGCAATTCTTCAATGCTAAATGAGTGTAAATAATCATGCCGCAGGTAAGCTATGTGAGCATTAGTGCTTCCTGTTGCTTGTGCATAAGCCCAAAGCTGAAAACGGTGATGTTGTGGGTCTATTTCTTGGTCAGTTTTGAAATCTAAAACCCAGTCTTCTCCTAATAAATCAACAATACCGTTAAAGGTCAAGCGCCCAATATTCAAATTTACAGGCAACTCCCACTGCCCTTTTTGAAACAAGGCAAAATCTACCACTCGATCAAATCGCTGTGCTAGCTGCAAAGCCTCATCAACATATTCTTTTGCCAAACTAACGTCAAATCCTGCTAGTGTTTCTAAGTCGCGGATATCCCGTTCCAAAGCCAAGTGTGCCAAAGTTCCGACTCGCCTTGCCCTTCCAACGCCTGAGCCAATCCCTGGATGACCTTGTATAAACCGATAAGCAAACCGTTTGGGACATAGGGCATACTCACTTAAAGCAGTGACAGGTAATTCAAATAAACCTGCTCCGACAGAATTGATTAGTAAACTATGAGGTTCTGGTGGTAAAGGTGGTTCTGGTGGCACTGGGGGTTGTGCTAATTCTGAATTAAAGGGAATAGTATTTAGAGAAATTCCCGCAGCAGTTAAACCAAGTTCTAACTTATTTAAACTACCTCTAGATTCGTGGGTTGCAGTCAGAATTAGTTGATCTCGCGCACGGGTTAAAGCTACATACAGTAACCGCAAAGCCTCTGCTTCTTCCCTCTGTTTCCGCAAATGCTCCAAACAAACGTATAGCACAGGCTTTTGAGTTTCACCTTGCTCATCCTCTAACTTCAAAGCAACACCGTATGCAGGGTCAAAGTAAACTGTTTCGCTGGGATGGGATTGGGAACGGGCTAAATCAGGAATAACTACTACTGACCACTCCAAGCCTTTAGCAGCATGGATACTCATTAAAGCCACTGCATCATTAGCTGATAAAGGTAAACGGGGTATTTTTATTTCTGCTGCTGCTAACCGCTTAATACGACGGACTGCGGCAAACACATCACTACTGCCATGTTCTAACTGCTGTACTAATTCTACAAAACCTCGCCAGTCAGCTTCTCGCCGTGCTGCACCCGGTAAGTTAGTAATGACAGCAGTGTAACCAGTTAGATGATTTGCTAGTTGCAGAAGGCGAGTTGGGGGTTCTAAATTGCGATCGCGCAACAGTTGACCCAATACTTGTATTGGCCGCTGCAATTCAGGAATATCAGATAATTTTAGTTTTTGCCACCAGTTAGTTTTCGATTCTTCGTCTTTTTCTGTGGTCTTATTTTGCTCTTGGCTTTGAATGAAAGTAAACAGAACTCTATCACTAACTGCAAAAAACGGACTACGCAGCACTGCCACTAAAGCTAAATCGTCACTGGGATCAGCCAAAAAACGCAACAATGCCCAACCATCTTTAGCTTCTCTTGTGGCCAGTAAATTACCACCGCCAGCCAAAGCGACAGGAATTCCCACACTTTCCAAAGCTTCGCCATAAACTTCCAACGGTTCCCATGTGCGAGACAATATTGCAATATCTCCAGGCAGCATTGGACGCAGCATCTGAGTTTTTTTATCGTAAACCGGAGTTTGGTCATCTAGCATTTTTTTGAGTAGTTCCGCTATATGACAAGCTTCTACTCTTAAACGCTGAGGTTTATTGATGTCTGACTCGGCTTGTACTGTATAAACTTGTACTGGCGGGTAAGAATTAGGGCAGTCTGCGCGATGAGCGTCTAAATTTTGGTGTATATTCCCTAACAATGGGGCAAATATATTGTTGATATCATCCACCAGTAGTTTGTGAGTGCGGAAGCTAGTGGTTAAAATCTCTTCATTTCCACCACAACTGGTAATGCGATCGCGCCAACTTTGAAATACTTCAACATCAGCACGGCGAAAGCCATAAATTGATTGTTTAGCATCCCCGACTATAGTCAGTAAAGTATTTTGCGTGAGTAATTGTAATATCTCCGACTGAACAGGGTTAGTATCTTGAAATTCATCGACTAAGAAAGCCTGCCATCGTTGAGCATAATAAAACTGTACTTGCTCATCTTGTAAAGCTCTCAGTGCGCCAACTTCCAAATCTGCAAAGTCCAAAACACGAGAACGGTGTTTCTCTTGATTAATATGTCTTTGTACTAAACTAAACGCTTCTTGCAGTGCTGGTAGCATAGTCTTTAACTGCTCATCAGCCACACCAAATTCTAGAGTTACTAAACCATCTTTAAGAGCTTTTTGGACTAAATCTCGCAGTTCATTGATAGTTTTTTTAACAATTTCTAAGACTCCCTCCGGCCAATTCTTTTTACTGCCAAAATTAAGTTTGAGTCCAACTATCACCAATAGCGATTTTATAATATTTTCTCCCGACTCTAAAGCATTCATTGCTTGCAAAGCTGGTTGACGGGTTTCTACTTCCAAGCGATCGCTTGCTTGTCCCACATAAGTTTGTAGAGTCATACGAACTCGTTGCCAAGTGAGATGCTGCAACAACTCACTCAGAGCTTTTGCTTGTAATTCCTGTGCCAATTGCTGCCATTTTTCAGTACCCTGTGCTAAAGCTTTCTCAGCAGCAATTGGGTCTTTAAGCAATGCCTGCAAACTTTGGGACATCAAAGAATAAGGAATTTTTTCGTAAAGCTCTACTGGCAAAGAATCCAATGCTTCATCTAACCACTGGCTTACCCAAAGAATTCCCTCCAGTTTATCTAAAACTGTAAAATCAGGTGGCACATCCGCAGCTTGGGGATGTTCCCGACAGATTCGCATTGCTAAAGCGTGGATAGTACTAATTTGAGCCGCCTCAAGTTCTGCCAATAAGTCAGAACGTTCTGGTAATTCCTGACTGACCAAAAGACGAATGCGCGATCGCAACTCCGCAGCCGCTTTTTCTGTATATGTAACTGCAACAATCTCTAAAGGTGAAAACTCACGCACCCGTAGATGATACAAGTAGCGTTCCGCAAGCATATAGGTTTTACCAGTTCCCGCACCTGCTATGACTGCAACATTACCGTTGGCATAGGCTGCTCTTTGTTGTTGTTCAGTCAAACTCATAGGTTAATTCCTTTGCGGCTTTGGCGAGAACCTTTACGACAAACTAAGTCGTAAGAACAATACTGACAGGCATTTTGATCGACATCCGGTTCAACTGCGTAATATCCTGTGTGCAAGAAAGTTTTGATTTTTTGAGCGATCGCTTCTAATGTTTCTTGGCTTGGTTGTTTCTTAGGAAGCTTTTTGCCCTTGGTTACAGAATAATAATAAGCTTCATGTACTGTTTCTCCAGGAAACAAAGTTGTACTAGCGAAGTGAATATATAGAGGTAATTGAATATCTACATTAGCTTTACCAGATTCATCTTTGATACCCTTTGGCACTTGAGAACTGGTTTTATAATCTAATAAAACTAAACCTTGGGGAGTGCGGTCTATTCTATCAATTACACCTTTAATATTTAAGCCATACCATTCTCCACTAAACTCTTTCTCTACATGAAAAAACTCTGCCTCTGATTGACGAAAATCAGGTTGCACACAAGCACGCCCTAAAACTTTTAAATGTTCTATTCTCCGAGCTTCCCAGGCTGACAAGACAGGTAACTGTAAGTCTTGTTCTGCTTGCACAAAAGCAGATTGTAAATTCTCTGTAATTATGCTTAAATCTGAAGTATTTAATAAAGCTAGTTCCAAGCTCCGGTGATAGAGAGAACCTCTTAATCCTGAACTTAATTCTTCTTCAGCTTCTTCCAACTCTGCCAATTTTAAAACTTTATTAGCAAACCATTTAAAGGGACATTGACCCAAAGCAGTTAGTTGAGATGCACTAAATACTCGTCTATCCGGGTCTAATGGCAGACCAATTACTCCATCGTACTCATCATAAGAGTCTGCTCCTTCTCTTCGTTTTTCCACATTCCAAGCATGAAATGCCTGTGGTAAAACATCATCGTCTGCTAAAGTCTCACGTCGAAGATAAAGTTGTCGTGCCTCTTCTAAGCTGGCAACAGGTAAAGGTGGAGGTTGCAAAATTTCCAATCTCAATCGGGACAAGTAAGGACTGGGTAAAGTGGCTTCCTTGCCAATCATCTGCGGGTAAGAAAAAGTCAAGCTTTGGATAGGAGTTTGTAGTAAAGCATAGAATGAAATTACTTCTCTTCGCGCCGCTTGTGCCGCATCCTCAAACTCAAACCCCTGTTGGCGCAGTAGTTTACGTTCGTAAAAATCCAATATTGGGTCATCTTGTACTAGCGCTGGTAAAATACCTTCTACTGCACCCAAGACAAAAACGTGCCGAAATTTTGCTCCAAATAAGGAAAGGGGTGTATGCAATTCCACACCTCCTCTACCAGGTTGGGCAGGCACAGTCACCAGTGCTAAACTGCCCATAACATCCGCAGCAAATTCTCCGAAACTGATGACTTCCTCTTCTGGTTTCGACAAGTCCACCAGCACTTCCTGAAATTCATAATAAGCAACAATCTCCCTAGCCCAACGTCCTGCACCTTGACGCAAGTTAAATTTATTCAATACATCTTGCATCCGTTCTACCCAATTATCGCGAGTATCTTCGTACTGCCAATCGAGCAGGGAAAGGTTAATGCCCAAACCTTGCCATGCCAAAAGGTCAGATGGATGCTGTTTACGAGCTTCTTGCCAAACTTGGGCAGATAAAAAAGAACACAAGGGATGCCTAAGCAATCTGGCAGTTAACTCAAAGGGAAATTTTTCTTGGATAACTTCCAATAGTAACTGTACCCAAGCTCCCAGCCTAGTGGCGTTCAACGGTACTCCATAAAGAGCGCGTACTGGTAATTTGTACTCGTAAGCTACATCTAAGACTGACGGGCCATAGAATGTATCATCCCTAGCGACAAGCACAATTTCATTTGCTGGCGTTCCTTGACTGAGAAGATTTTTTACCTGGGCTAACGCGCCACGTACCTCTGATTCCAAGTGTGGATAAATGTAGACTTTGACATTAGGAGGAACTATTGTCGTATTAAGGAAACAATTTTGCAGTTGCTCACCTAATGAAAGAGTAGTTTCTTCCAAGGCTTGTACTTCCCAGCCCTGCTGCTGTAACCATTCCACAGCTTTTTTAGGATCTACAAAGTTGCTAGACTCTGGACAAGGCAATACCATCACACTGTCATCATCTGCGATCGCATTTAAAAAGTTAAGTTGGTCAATGCGGGGATGAAAGTAGCCATAAATCAGAACTGGTTGATGTTTAGTAATAGCACCGCTAGCCTGCCACAGAACTTCAGCAGGATCTATCATGCCCCTTTCTCTGAGCAAACTTACGTATGTTTGAGCTAAAAGAGCTAGTTTTTGGGTACGATTACTACTAACAGCAGCAAGTGATTCTGGATTGATTCCGGCACGCAATATAGCTTTGACCGCAGAAGACAGAGCGCGTGTAGTTCCTTCAACATCAGATGTTTGAATAACTCTACCTACTGCTGTATGCAGCAAGCGTAATGCGATTAGTATTGGTGCAACTCGAATACCTGCTTCTAGCAAACTTTGTTTTCCCAAAGTTTCTAAGCTTTGGTGTGGTACTTTTAATGCTCGTGCTGCAAGTGAAGTTGGGGTAATTACCTTAAGAGAGGGATACTTAGCTAACTGCTGGATTAAATAGCTATGAGGTAGGCTGAAGTCAACAAGTCGCTTCATTTAATTGTGGTTGCCAATTTTTGAGGTTTAGTTTTGGCTTCCCTATCGTGAAAGTCCATCTTCCTTGAGTTATAACCTCGGTACTCATAACTGTCTATACATCTCATACTGAATCACGAGATGCGATCGGTTAATCGGGCGATCGTGATTCTGATTTGCGTATATTGCACACTATGGAAACAAAATTGTGCCTGTACAAATGCTGCGTCACTCAATGCTACTGACTATAGGTAAAGTGAAATAAAGTGCGATCGCATCTCTCGAAACTCAAGCTGTTGATTCAGCTTTGTACTTGGAATGCGATCACCACTAAATCTTAGAGCGAATATTCCCAAATCCTTACAGGGAAGTCGTTTGTAAAATTGTACAACTTTTTTATTTGTTTTTGGATGGTAGCATGATGAAATTGTATAACTTTATTTTTTCAAAAGTTCTCAGTAGCTAACGATATAATAGTGCTTGTAGCCGCGCAAATTGTACAACTTTTTTAGTTGTTTACAACGACTTCCGTCAGAAAGTGATCCAAGCCATCGAGTTAGATGGACTAAAGAAAAGCGAAGCGAGTGAACTGTTCAATATCAGCCGCAACACGATCAACCTGTGGTTGCAACGTAAAGCCCAAACGGGAGATGTGAGGGCATTGCCTAACCGACCAAGAGGCAACAACCATAAAATTACAGACTGGGAGCAGTTTCAGGCGTTTGCCAAGACTCATGGAGATAAAACTCAGGTGGAGATGGCGCAATTATGGCAGGGTGAGATTAGCGATGCCTGCGGCGAGCTTCGCTTACGCACAATCTCACGAGCTCTAAAGAAAATTGGATTTACGCGAAAAAAAAGACCTACGGCTACCTCGAACGGGATGAGTCGAAACGGCAAACGTTCATAGAGGAGTTGGCCCGCCTTGCGGATGAAACGATTGTTTATGTAGATGAAGCAGGCATGGACAACCGAGAAGACTACGGTTTTGGCTGGAATGAGAGAGGACAACGGTTTTATGCCTTGAAGTCAGGACGACGACAAGGGCGAGTGAATATGATCGCAGCCCAATGTCTTGGGCAACAGATGGCTCCGTTTACTGTCGAAGGAGCCTGTAATCGGGCTGTATTTGAGATTTGGCTAGAAACTTGTCTGATTCCCCTACTCATACCAGGGCAGGTAGTGGTCATGGATAATGCCACGTTTCATAAAGGAGGTCGCATTGAACTACTGATTCAGGAAGCCGGATGTGAGTTGCTCGGAGGTTGAGCAATGAGGCTTTGATGATAAAGTCATTCTAGAAGTAGAAGAAAGACCCGCTACTTATGCCCTCCTACCTATTTTCTCACGATTGATTCAGGATTGCTATATGTTCCTATTGAATAGCTTCCTCCGTTCAACAATCAGGTTTGTAATAATTAGTTTAATGGCGATTGCAATGGTGCTTGGCTGGAATGCGATCGCCCACAGTCAAATACCTTCTTTATCCACCGCAGCCTCTGAAGATCCGCACCAGCCACCTAGGGGTGTCACCCGTCTCGGTTTATAAGTATCCTTCATTTACAGTGCTATACGATCCAAATAAAGCACTGCGAGTTTGGGGGCCGACTATACCATCGACACGCAAACCATTGTTGGCTTGAAACTGCCGGACTAGCCCAATAGTCGTATTTCCGTAATAACCTGTAGGATTAATCCCTAAACGCCTTTGTACTTGTGATACAGCAGAACCTCTAGAACCATAACTGAGTGTGATGCGTCCACCTACTCCAGCAGAGGTTGGGTTGTTTGAACGAGAGTTATACGTATCACCTACCCATCTTGCAGCTACATATCTATTTCTGGATAGGCGAACAAAACCATTGGCTCTACCAGTGCTGGTAATTCTAGTACCGTTGGGAATACAGTCTACAACTGAAGAACTAGTGTAGGGGCTTACACGCACGTTAAGACAACTGCCGTTAGTTCTGACATAAGCGCCTAATGCTGCTGACACTTGGGTAATAGCTGTAAAAAATACTATAAAACCAGCTAACGATAACCAAACAGAAGATTTCAGAGATTTCTTCCAATCTAAGTCAAACTTGGGAAATTCATAGTCGATAGATTTTGCCTGACCGTTTGCCTCTTCGTAGGCCACGAACATAGATGAATAAGCAATATATTCCATTGATTAACACCTTAATCTTTTAAAAACTAAAAACTCACAAACTTTTCACACCACAAATTAAGCGATTCTTGAACAGCAATAGGCTCACTCAAAGCCATCGTCCAGTGTCTATGGTGTAGACTGCAATTTTATTCGCCACCATCGCTGAAAATAATGTTGTCGCTACGAATCCAACCAATCGCTCCCGATCTTGGGAATTTCACTCGACACCAGTTAAGCTGACTACCACGTCTATCTTTGTCTTGAACGCATTGTAAATTTTGGGCGCGATCGCCACCTAACCCGTAGCCTTTAGTACCCGAGTTGATAGTTGGTCTTGTACGTAGATTAATTCTTTTTGACCGTCCTCCAGCTAGCGTCACCCAATTAGGTCTAGCGATGAGATAAGGCTGGTTTAACTGATTTACAACAGAAGAATTTGAGGTTACAGAAATATCATTAATTCTTTGCACTCCTTCCTGAGAAATATTTGCTTTCACTGGAAAAGTCGTAACAAATGATGCTAAAGATACAACAGTGGTAATAAGTAATGTTTTAAGTTTCATGATTTTTGTTCACCTAAATATTGACAAATTAAACTTCACCTAGCTTTTGTAGCTTGTTTTCGTATTTGCTCGTTAAACTTACCCATCCTGGAACAAATATAGAGAACAGAAGCCCTAAAATTTTTAGACAGATTTAAATTTCCCATGTTTTCTTCTTGACTTCAAGTGCAGATAAATCAGTTAATCTATTTACAGGCAAATTAGCCCAAAGCACCATCTATTAATTTTTTGATATGTAATTTGGAGATCAACTTAAAACTTTTCTTAATATAGCTTTAATATACGTTGTATATTTTACTTTTTCTATCAAAAAATATCCATGAATTTAGTTACAGTTACATAAATATCACTTAAATCAGTTAAGAGATAAATTACTTTATTTAAAACATCATATACATCAGTTAAGGTGAGAAACTTAATTACGAACATCTGACTTTTTTCAGATAGTTCCAACAGACTGTAAGCCATTGAGTAAGTCAATCGACAAACAAAGGACTTGAAGGATATTTTTCGATTTTATATATACACAAAAATTTTGTATTTATTTATTTTTGGAATCAAATTTTTATGAAAGAATAGCTATTAGATTTTCAGAATTTTGTGAAAATATCAAAATCAAATCTAACTGAAAATGAAGCAATTAACCAAGTTGAAGAAGTCAGAATTCAGGAGTCAGAATCAAGACGCGACGCTCGAATACTCGCTAACGCTCCGCTATCGATGACTCGCTAACGCTTCTCTACGAGACGCTTCGCGAACGCTATCAGTCGGGGATTCAGACCCGCGACTTTCTTGTTGACCACCAAATTTTCAATTTGGTGGGGGTGCAAAAACGTCGGTTATTCAGACGCGACGCTCGATGACTCGCTAACGCTCCGCTATCGAGTACTCGCTAACGCTGCGCTATCCGCTTTTTCGGTCAAAAAACATTGCCGAATTCTGACTCCTGACTCCTGAATTCTGTTCGATAAACATGAAAAACAATCAGAAATTTTCTGCCTTTCCTCGGTTAACCAGCAGTATCTTTTTAATTTTGGGGATTTCCGCCATACCCTACACTACGGCTTGCAGTAATCAATCCAATAGCAGCAAAGCCGAACAAGTTTCTCATACTAAGTTTCCTCTAGGTTTTTCGGTAAGTAAAATAGACACCACGGTAGACCCCAAGCAGGATTTCCAGAAATTTGCAGCAGGTAAATGGCTCGATGGTGTGCAACTTACCCCAGACCTTCTGCGAGCGTCCGATAATAATTTTTTAAACAAGCAGGTTTCCCAGGAGGTGCAAAAAATAGTGTCACAAGCAGCTGCTCAAAGCACTAAGGCATCTAAAGGAAGCCCGTTGCAACAAGTTGGTAACTTTTATAGCTCAGGCATGGATGAGAAGCGGCTGAAAGCTTTGGGGGTTTCTCCTCTCAAGCCAATGTTTGACCGTGTTGAGGCTATCAACTCTCCTCAGACTTTGACGGAAACCCTTGCCGATTTGTCAGTCATATTCAGTGGAGATGATATCCCGATGTTTGGGGTTGAGATTGGAGCAGATACCCAGAATAGAACCATCAACAGTGTCTATGTAGGCGATCGCAAACTGTCCCTCCTAAATCAAGCAGAATATTTGAATCAAGACACGGCTGCTATCCGCAGTGCCTATTTAAAGTTCATCACAGACAACTTAAAAATCGCTGGCGATTCTCCTGAAAAAGCAGCAGCCGCAGCTAAGAAAATTCTGGAAATAGAGACTCGCCTTGCCAGTAAAAAACTCAGCCCTGTAGAAAAAAGAGACCCCAACCGGAAATACAAAAGGATGTCGTTTGCAGAGCTTGAGTCTTTGCTATCCAACTTCGATGTCAAGACCTATTTTCAAAAGTTGGGATTACCGACCAAGGGAAATGTCATTGTTGTCGAGTCTCAGGCATTGGCAGAGCTAAACCAGATACTCAAGCAATACCCGATAGAAGACATCAAGACCTATCTCCATTGGGTGGTATTGCTGCAAAGCATACCCCATCTGACTCCCGCATTTAACGAGCCTGCGCTTGCCTATGCTCAGAGTCGCTATGGAAAAATTCAGCTTTCACCCCGTGCTGAAATTATATCCAGTCAGATTCCTCAATTATTGGGTCATCCTTTATCTCAGCTCTATGTCAAAAAATATTTTTCTCCCCAATCTAAGCAAAGGGTAGAAGATATGATTGGACAAATCAAATCTGTGTTCAGGACGCGGTTGGCAGCGAATCGCTGGCTGAGTCAGTCTACCCGTAAATCCGCCCTGGAAAAACTTGACCGTATGGTAATCAAAGTAGGGTATCCAGAGAAATGGATTGATTACTCCAGTATTGATATTCGACGGGATGACTATTTTGGCAACGTGATACGGATCAAAGAATTTCTCTCCCGTCGCAATTTGGCCTTGTTGGGCAAATCAGTAATCCGTGATGAGTTCAACGACCCAGAAGGCACATTGCCTATCATAGTCGATGCAGCCTACGATCCAGGTAAAAATGGAATTGAGATCCCTGCGGCTTTTTTACAACCACCATACTTCGATAGTAAGGGCGATGCAGCCGTGAATTTTTGTTCTATGGGAGCTGTAATTGGTCATGAAATGACTCACGGTTTTGACAGTCAAGGGCGACTTTACAATGCTCAAGGTAATCTCCAGAATTGGTGGACTGATGAAGATGCTGCTAAGTTTGTAGCCCAGACCGATAAATTGGTGAAACAGGCTAATGCTTTTGAAGTGCTTCCGGGGTTGAAATTGAACGGAAAACTTACCGTAGGAGAAAATTTGGCTGATGCTGGTGGGGTCAGTCTAGCTTATGAAGCGCTACAAAAATATTTGAAAGAAAATCCCCAAGCTAATCAAAAGATCGATGGCTACACACCCCAACAGCGTTGCTTTATTGCCTGGTCTCAGTTGTGGGCTATGAAAACCAATGAAGGTATTCTTCGCCAACTGACAGCAACCGATCCCCATCCTCCAGGCTCTTATCGTGGCTTTGCTCCTTTTCAGCATGAGGATGGGTTTTACAAGGCGTTTGGCATCAAACCGGGCGATGCTATGTGGTTGGATGAAAAAGACCGCGTGAAGATATGGTAAGTAGTAATTCAACACACTAATATTGACCTGTGTAGATAGGGAAAAGGGCAAAGGGTAAGGGTTTAGTTCCAACATCGCTAAACTGACTATAATACGCAGTAGGGGCACAGCATTGCTGTGCCCCTACGACAGATGTGGTTCAAATACATGAAAACTGCTGTAACTAATATCGGATATTTTTTTCACTGCAAGTTTCTTACACAAAGGCTAATTTTGAAAAGGAGACTTTGCCAAATCTGTGTTGTAAGTAATCCATTGTGGTCTGCCAATCTGGATATTGTTTGCTTCAAAGGCTAGGCGCACTCGTAGACGGAACTCTCGCCCAACATTCCATTGTTCCATCGGTGCCGTTTTAATCCAAACGCGCACTAGCATACCCGTGTGGGAGAGGTCATCAATGCCCAGGACTTCGGGCGATTCTGGCAGGCGATCGCGCCATTCCACTTCGCTATACAATTGCTGGGATACTTGCCTGAGAATTTCTAAAACCTGCTTCGGGTCGTTTTCATAGGCCACCACAATAGAAAAGTCTACCCGCGACCAAAGGCGGGTTAAATTGTTGACATCAGTGATATTGCTATTAGGAATGGTAATTAACTTACCTTCGCCATTGCGTAGTTGAGTCACGCGTAGGTTGAGATTTTCCACCAGTCCGCTTTTATTCCCAATCTCAACCACATCTCCCACAGCAAATTGATCCTCCATCAAAATTAAGCAGCCATTGACCAAATCTTTCATCAAACTTTGAGAACCAAGGGAAATTGCAATACCGATGACAGCCCCCCCTGCCAAAATTGAACTAGTGGGTACATTAAAAATGTCTAGAGTCCGCAAGATACCGAAGGTAATCAAAACAAAGGTGATTAATCCTTTTAGTGCCCCAGAAACTGTTGCAGATCGCAGAGTAATCCGTTGAGTTTCACTCAAAGGGAGAGAGGGATGGGTTGTCCAGACATCGGTGATGTAGTCAATTAAGCTTTTGCCGATACGAATGACAACACTGATAAAAAACCAAATAATCAGCAGCGCGAGGGGACGGGCTAAAGCGTCATTCCACCATTTCATCAGGTAGGGGACACGAGATATGATGACCACAATCCCGATGTACCATCCGAGAATAAACGCCCAAAACAGTAGCAAGGTAAGAAAAGAATAGATCCCCAGTTGGCGCTTGAGAGTGAACTGTCGCTGGATGATTTCTAGAAATTGCGATCGCCCATCGGCGATGGTGTGTGCCTCTGATTCGCTGGTGTCGATTGCCTGAATATTGGCCGATGTTTCTGCCTGAGAGCGTTTGACCGCAGCCTCTTTTGCCTCAGCTATATGCTCTTGATAACGAGCTTGCAATACCGTCTGTTTGCGAATTAGAGTTCGCCGCAGGAACCATAACACAACACTGCCCAACACCAAGCCGATGCTGATTTGTAGTGCCTGGCCAACCCGTTGAGACAATACTTTAGGTGAGAAGAGTCGCTCGATGCGTTCCACTTCTGCTTGTAATATTTTTTGCCACTCCTGGGCCAATTCCTCAAGGGTTTTCCCATAGTAGTCAGCATCTGGCTCTGTCACTGTCACCAGCCTTAAAGAACGGGACATTTGATCGTCATTGAGCTGGAGGATTAGGCGGTTATTCAGGGTGGCAACAGAAATTATGGGAGTTTCTTGGGCTTTGTTGGCTCTATCGAGCGCTCGCATCAGCCGTTGCGTAATTTCTTCAGCACGTACTTCCACAGGAAGACTTCCCTCTGGCGGTTGGTCGCGATTAAAAACAGTGGGAGAGACAACCTTAAATAAAAGGTTTTTGTCTAGTGGTGAATTCACGTTGGCAATTTCATATTCACCGAGACGGGTGACGCCTTTAGGCGGTTTGTACGGATCGTTAGAAGCGGCGGTGGGTGATGAGGACAGTTGACTGTAGGCGATCGCACTCCAACCAAGTACTATTGCGATCGTCATCACGCTGACTAGCACAAACCGAATTATTGAATGGAGGAAGCGATTAAACAGGAACATAATCTCTGGTAAAGTGATTGAGCAACTCGATCTTGAAGCCTTGCTCTTGGAGTCATGCTCTACTGTATCAGGCACTCTCGATCGCCTCGGCATTTCGGCTGGAATCTACTCTAATCTACCTGACTGTGCGACACCGCGCACCCTCGCAATCTCCGCACGTGCGGCTTTGGCTGCCGGACTATCGAAACTGTCCGTAGATGCAATTGCCGCTGCAAGATCGATCGCCGCATCAAGTATCAACCCAGCGCGTTTTGCCGCGTCAGGCCCGGATGAGGACTTGATCTCTCTCAGGTAAGCTCGCCGATCTTTCGGTCGGTTGGAAATCGCAGCCAGTTCAGCTTCTGTCACGATTCCGTTTGCAACATCGTCAGCCAGCAGGACGCGGACAAACTTGCGTTGACGCTGCTCGGAGAACCGCCACGCAAGCAAAATCGCAACCGTTCCAATGACGATGCCGATGAGCCCGAAGCCGATAAACCCACCAACGGCATCCCAACAGCTATGAGCCAGACAAGCCAAAAGAAAGAAACCTACTAAAACCGCGAGCCGATGTCCGAACGAGCGATTTTTCGCTTCGAGGAAGTAGCCAAACCCCGTACCCGCAACTGCCGTGTAGAGCGAGTGACTCCAGAAACCGCTCACTGTACGCACTACCAATACCTGCAACGCATTAGCGACCTGCTGCGATCCGAAGCTTTCGTTGGGGGCGAGCACAATGTAAGACACGTCTTCAAAGACCTGAAAGCCGAGACCCACAAACGCACCAAGCAGAAACCCGTCGTAGGCGTTGCGGACATGGTTGCGTGCTAGTAAAGCGAGCATGACCAGCCCGACGAATTTGGAGCTTTCTTCCACGATGGGTGCCGTGAGAGCCGGACTCCAATGGCTATAAAAGTCGAGGCTGGTCAGCTTCGCAAATAGCGATAGGATTGCATTATTGCCAGGGAGCGCCATAACCCAGGGCGCTACTAGTCCGCCCCAGAGAAAGCCGAGCAGCGCGAGCTTGGCTGGCTCACGTTCATACCGATCTTTGTGCGTGAGAAACCAGATCCAAGGCAGGCAATATAGTGCCTCAGCGGAGAGGGCAATAAACAGAGCAGTGGGATAGATGGCGTTGGCGAACAAAAGTTGGCAGAAGCCGTAGATGCCTTTGAGTACGAGCAACCAATACAAGTAGCACGCCGGGTTGTGCGGCTGAAAAAATCGGACGGAATTGCTCCAGCCTGAACGATCGATGGCAGCCTTGCGGATTGTGTCCTCACTCTTTGAAGTGCTAGTCACGAATTGCCCTCCTATGGTTTAAATGTGATGCTCTGAATCATGTCAGCGATCGGTTGCTCCAGTTGTGTGGAGGTAGCGGCCGGGCCCTTCACAATCACTTCGACTGCCTGACCCTTGCCATCGACGTATGCAAGCAGTAGACCAATATAGTCGGGGCCATTAATTCTCTTAGCTACTCCGGCAACCTTTTGCAGTGTTGTAACAGGAACTAATTTACCCTCGACAATAAATTCATTCTGGTCTTTCACGATCTGGTTGAGGAGTTCCTCGGCAGTTCCCTTCCAGACGCCGCTCTTGACGCTAAACGTGACGCCATCTTTGAAGACCACTGCGTTTGATGAACTCCCGACAGGGGATGGGGTCTGAGTTATCACCCAGCCTTGGGTTGGCGTAAAACTTACAGGGCCGACATTATAAGCTGTCCCTGCTAAAACCTCTTTGTTATGAACAGCCTCGTTGATGGCTGGCATGACTCCCGACCATAAAAACACCACAAGATAAACGCTCACCGTCGGCCAAATGAGCCGGCGATCGAGTCCAAGCAGTCGATATTCAACTGGTACAGGGGCTTCGTGTCTTAGGGGGGACATACAATTTTCCTTTTTGCGGTGCTAAACAGGCGTGAAGCTGATGAGGGTGATACCAATTCAAAATTCAAAATTCAAAATTCAAAATTAGGAAAGCTAGACAGAACAAAGGTATGTCCGTATGTATCTGTTGCATTCTTTTTTAAAATTGGTGTGATTTGTGTTTTGCCGTGTCTCAAAAGATGGTCGTTGGTAGCCGCCGGACTATATTAGGGACTTCCAAATAAAAAATATCCCATCCCTGCGGGACGCTACGCGTAGCTTGCTTCCCCAATGGGGTACGCTTTTAGGGCAGGGGAGCAGGGGGAGGAAAAGTCGTTGTGATTCCAAAAATTGGATAATTTATTTTTTGGAGTTCCCTTATATTGGGCAGAAAATTTCTGCCTAAGATCCCGCACTTAATACGCTGTTGGAGGTGTTTAGACTGTTGCACTTCCAGCGATCGAGAAAACTGTTAAAAGCAATGTGATAAACGTATCGCTTCCAACAGTTTTCAAGCTTTTCTCTAGTATTGAAAAGCAACCATCACAAGATACCGACTGAAAGTTCAAAAGGAACTGTTCGATTTCTGTCCTTACTGCCACCCTTTAGATACACACGAACGGTATAGTTGCCACTCTGTGACAAACGAACGTTTCCGTCATTGCCCGATATTGAGCTGTTATAAATTGCCCGATCTGTGCTGCCTGGTGAGAGAATGTTGAAGTATGCTGCTCCTTTGGTAATCAACGAAACCGAGAGGCTCTGCCCTGCCCGCGCATTTAGAATATAGTCATGGTATTGGTTGCCAGTAACCGAAGACCGGATAAAAGTGTTGTCTTTGCCAGCGGAAAACCTTACGCTCGTATGAGCCTGAGCTAACGACGGTGCAGTGAAGCTAAATGTGAGCGATGTGGTGATAACCGAGGCGGCTAAAACACTACCAATAAGAGTCAAGGCAGAGTTTCCCATGTGATAGTTTCTCCAGCGCCAGCAATTCATTGTTTATTTTTCTAACTTAATCAGCAAACTATTCAGCTTAATTAAATTACCTTAAGCAAAAGTATTAATCTTCAAATTTGAAGATTGGTACTATGTTGTTGATGGTATTCAAATTTATCTAAATCTATCTTGATTTTTGTTTTATCGTTCTATTTTTAGTATTTATTTAGACTTACCTCGATTTTTCGCCTATTAGCTAGTGTCGAAGGGAGCAATGCGATCGCGTCTGCACCAAAACGAAATCTTGATGCCACCGATAGAGCGAGTTTTCAACTGCGAAGACATGGGTTTCGTCTTTAGTTTTGACGAAACCCAACAATACAACAGACTAAAAACGAGTTCTGCCACTGCTCCAGTCGCCGGAATCGCAAGTACCACGGAAATCCTCAATCCCATTAATGGCAATTCGTCCACTGCGTCGATCGATCTCAACACGCGGATGGTTTAGCCCATTTACTCGGTATTTACCCGTGATTTGCTCCGGTGTGACACGGAGATCGTTGAGGTTCCACCATCCATTAGTACCGCCGGAATTAATTGGCGGGATGAGCCTTCCGCCCAGATGAATTTTTCCCTGCATATTACGAATCTCGACTTGAACCTCAGAATCGAATTCCTTTGTCGAAGACTCTACACGATTTTGCAGTTCATAGCGATGACGACGTGAGTTCCATTCATAGCTGTTGCGGCTTTCAAGACTTGGTTTGCGACCTTCACCGTAGCAGATTAAGGTCAGTTTTTGCCGCATTGAGTCGTCACTGTTGCGCTCAGGTGCGCCTTGCTCCCGGAGATAGGTATCGATCGCTGTCTCGGCTTTACGGATTTCTGTTGAATTACAGGATCGACCCTGTTGAAGGATCTCCCCTTGAGGATTAAAAAGGACAGTGCAGCCACTTCCCGATCTCATACCAGTCACACTCAGATTACCGTTGTCTAAAGTGTCGATCGCTGCTTGAGCGTTAACAGGATGAGTGACTGTCAGAGTTAATAAACCCACAATAGTAGGGGCTAATATTCGCAAGCTTTTCATTAGTTGCATAGAGTCTAGATGAATTTGTTTGAAAACTTTAGCATTCATAAAAATATTCAATCTCTTATTTTTGTATAGTTGGGGTTAAGGCTTGCTCTTGAATGAGATTGTGTTCTTTGTTGATTTGCATTGAACTCATGATTTTTCGCTTCTGTCTAGATTTGGAAATGACCGGATTCTGGCTAATTTCAAGGGGGGTACTTAGCAACATTAAAACGCTGGCAAATCATAGAGAATTTTGCCAGTGTCAATCAGTGTTATGAGTTCTGTTGAAATGGTTTAGACACAACAACGGGATTAGATTATCTATGGCAGTGATGCCAATCAACGTAAAAGATGTTTTGATAGCGACCGTTTGAGGTAACTATTTCTACACACTTACCTGAGTTGCCTTCAACCCAGAATGAAGCAACAGAAGTATTTGACACTTTTTCGTTACGGCGATAGGTATATCCCCTCTGCCGCAATTCGCCCTCTGCTTGACCAGCCCTCGCTCCTACTAGGTCTGACAAAGGTCGGGAAGACGAATTGCCTGTATTTTGAGGACGTTTTCTATCTCCGCGATCGCAATCTGCCGTGGTTCCGGTATCAGCCAGAGAGACATAGCGACCTTGTTCTGTCCTCACGCTAATGCACCGACCGGTTTTAGTTTGAGTCCAAAAGCTATAAGTAGAATCATCAGATTTTTCAGCCCAGCGAAACCTATAGCCCCGCTTTTGGAGTATGGCTTCTCCATCTCGTCCGCGAACATTCACTAAATCTTGAAGTCCGCGAACAGGATCTCCAGCATTTTGAGCCTGGGCATTGAGGGCAATTGTGATGATTAGGGAACTCGCAACGATCGGAATTAAACGGTTTATTTTCATGTTGTTTTCTCAAGAGTGCCAATATTTTAGGAATCATTACAAATTGGATTGCTTGAACCTAAAGCGCCCCTTCATTGGTATCAGAGAAGTAGTAGTTGTAAAACTCAGTCCCCGTCTTTTTGTTAATCACCACAACCTGCTTAGTACCTCGGTTATAGATGACGCGCACCTGCTCGTTTTCGCCAATGAATGTATTGCCAGATGTCCGTTCCAGATAGCCGTGGAAGTTAAATTCGCCCTCCGTAATTTGGATGACGATTGTATTTTTGTCCAGTACTGTCATGTAGGTGACAGGTTTAGAAGATTCGGAAATGATTATTGAAACAGGTTCAAAGCTTTGAGCTTGGGCAGAGCTAACCAGCCCCTCCATGCTCCAGAAAAGACTCCCAGCAGCGATAAAACAAAGAGCAATGATTTTTTTCTCCACGCTTTTCATGGCGCTCAATCCTGTTATTTAAAAAATGGAAATAATAATGATAGGACAAGAACACAGATGTCAGGGTGATAGTTAAAGTTTGACATAACTGTAGGTTGCGATTGTCTCAAGCATTCGCCTTTAGGCGTTCCTGCTTTCTGAGGCACAAAGTTACGAAGGAAAAAAAGTAATTTTAGAATTTCATAGTTCTGATTGAGCAACGCCAATATTTTAGACAGCTTCAAATTTCCCATGTTTTCTTATTTACCTCAAGTGCAGATAAATCAGTTAACTTACTTGCAGGAAAATTACCTGAAAACACTCTTATATAGGCTGTAGCTTTGGTAATCTCAGGATTGGGCAATAAAATACTTCATTTGCTTAAAAATTTTTGTATTTTTATATACAAATTTTATTTCTGCTTACATAGACATTTAAAACTTTTCTTATTATTTTTTAATCATGTTTTATTTTGTCACTACTAAAAAATCAATTGATTTTTTCCCAGTTCAAAAACTTCACTTACATCAGTTAAACTGTTGCAAATATCTGGTAATATTTAGATTACATCGATTAAAACATCATATACGTCACTTAAGGCTGGAAACCGCTTTTGAGCAAAATTAATATGAAAACAAGTTAAAAATTTCATTTAGAAATGAAAGAAGACAAAAATAAATCACTGCGAAAAAGAGGAGTAGTTCTAACTGCTGTCGGGATGAAGAGATTGCAAACTGCAATTTTGGAAGAAGAGAGACAAAAAAGAGGAGGTAAACGTTTTACACAAGTAGAATTAGGCGATCGCATTGGAATTTCCACCTCTACTTTAAGCCGTTTGTGGTCTTTGAATTCGAGGATAGATCCGCGCACCATGCGAATCTGCTTTAGTGCTTTTGATTTAACGTTGCATGAAGATGACTACACTATTTATGATGAAAATGACATTGATTTTTATCAGGAATATTCCCAAGAACAGCGACAGTTGATAGTTAGAGATTTATCTCAAAATTCAGATAATTCTGTGCAACAACAAACAATCATACCAAATACTGCACCATCCCAAATTGTTTCCATATTTCTCAGTGAAGAGAAAATTAAGAGTGAAATTACACTCAAAAAACAGAGCGATGGCAACATTCAAGCAAAGATTAGTGAATATATAAAATATCCCTGCGCTCCTTTATCTTTAGATTCTAAATTCTATATCCCTCGTCCTCCATTAGAAGAACTAGCATATCAAGAAATCACGCAACCGGGATGCGTTATTCGCATTCAAGGTTGTCGAGGCATGGGTAAAACATCTTTGATGTTGCGGATTTTAGCTCATGCCAAAACATTAGACTATAAAACAGCAAAACTCAATATCGCTCAAGTTGATATTGATGTTTTGCAAAAACCTCAATTATTCATGCAATGGTTAGCTGCAAGTATAGCTCGTCAACTAGGCATAGAATTTAATATCGATAAACATTGGGACGAAGAAATAGGTAGTAAACTCAGCTGCACTCTTTATTTAAAAGAATGTTTGCTTGCACCTTTAGAAAAACCTTTATTATTAGTATTAGACGAAGTTCAGCATATTTTTGAATATCCCGAACTAGCCAATGAATTTCTACCTCTGTTACGTTCGTGGCAAGAAGAAGCGCAACAGGATGAAGTATGGCCAAAGTTACGGTTAGTAATTGTTTATTCAACAGAAGTTGATTTTTCTCTTGATATTAATCAATCTCCCTTTAATATTGGGCTACCCTTGAAATTATTGGAATTTACTTCTGAACATGTAATTGAGTTAGCAAATCGATATGGAATAGATTGGAAAGAAAATGAGCAAGTGCAGCAGCTAATGGAATTAATCGGGGGACATCCAGCATTGATCAATATTACTCTTTATCATCTGCGCTATCATAAATTAACCTTAGAAGATATTTTGCTAACAGCAAGTACAGAATTAGGAATTTATCGTCAATACTTACAAAATTTATTAAATAAATTACAAAGAAGTACCCAATTATTAGATAGTATGAAAATATTTTTCACAAAAAATGAAAATATCGATCTAGATATATTAAGTGCCTACAAATTAGAAGATATGGGGTTAATTAAATTGCAGCAACAAAAATGGGTGATTAGTTGTCAATTATATCGAGACTTCTTAAAAAAATATCTGGAGTTGTAATTAGACAAAGTTCAGCAAATTATGATTTGCTATTATGAACACAAGTATTTACAAAGTTGGTGGTTGTCTAAATGCTAATGCTGCCAACTATGTTACTAGGCAAGCAGACATTGAACTTTATACAGCCTTGAAAGCAGGGGAATTTTGCTATGTATTCAACTGTCGTCAAATAGGTAAGTCTTCACTACTGGTACATACCAAGCAACGATTACAAAATGAAGGCTTTAGTTGTGCTTACATTGATATTACGCAGATACGCAGCCAAGAACTCACCGAAACACAATTTTATAAAGGCATAATTGTCCGCTTGCTGCATAGTTTTGGATTAGCTAAGAAAATCGATTTTGCAGCTTGGTGGCAAGAACAAAGTGAATTTTCACTCATCCAACGCTTGGGCAATTTTATCGAAGATATTTTGCTAGTAAACCTGAGTAACAATCGGATTTTTATTTTCATTGATGAAATTGATAGTTTGCTGCAATTAAGCTTTGGCATAGATGATTTCTATGCGTGGATTCGGGCTTGTTATCAACAAAGAGTCCATAATCCTGAATACGAACGACTGGGTTTTGCTTTATTTGGGGTTGCAACTCCCTCTGATTTAATTCAAGATAAACTCAAAACACCTTTTAATATTGGTGTTGCTATTAATTTAGAAGGGTTTACATTAGCAGAGGCTCAACCTCTGGTAGTGGGATTAGAGCAAGTTGTGAACAATCCCCAAAGGGTATTTAAAGAAATTATTGCTTGGACTAATGGACAGCCATTTCTAACGCAAAAATTATGTCAGTTGATGGTAATAACCAAGCAACAGCATTACAGCCAAGGGATGAATCTAGAAAGTAACAACGGCAAAACTAGCCCACCTTTGGAAATTACACCAGGTAAGGAAGCAGATTGGATAGAGTGTTTAGTGCGATCGCAAATCATTAACAATTGGGAATCTCAAGACGAACCAGAGCATTTACGCACAATTCGCAATCGCTTACTTTACAATAGTCAGCGCATTAGTAGATTACTCGCAATCTATCAGCAACTTTTACAAGCTATTCCCGTAGCAGCCGACGACAGTCGAGAACAGGTAGAACTACTGCTTTCTGGTTTGGTAGTTAAATATCAAGGATATCTGCAAATCCGCAATCGCATATATCAAGACGTTTTTAATCGGGAATGGGTAGAAGCACAATTAAATCAACTATGTCCCTACTATGAAACAGTATCAGCTTGGATTGCTTCTCAAAAACAGGATACATCCCGGCTTTTACGGGGACAAGCTCTAATTGATGCCCAAAAGTGGGCGCAAAACAAAAGCCTCAGCGATTTAGATTACCAATTTCTGGCCGCCAGTCAGGATGCAGAACAGCAAGAAATCCGGCGGCAATTTGCGGCGCAGCAAGAAAGCGAAAGGTTCTTTCGGCAACTAGCAGAAGCAATGCCCCAGATGGTATGGATTGTAGAGCCAGATGGTAGACTATCTTATACCAACCAGCACTTAAGTACCTTTTTGGGGCGATCGCATTCAAAGGTGACGGACTGGAAAAGCCTGGATTTGGTTCATCCTGAAGATCGCCCCAACAGCCTTGTCGCCTGGAAACATTCCCTAGAAACCAACTCACCCTATGAAGTGCAACTGAGAATACAAGATGTCGCGGGAAACTATCGCTGGTTTCTCAATCGGGCGATTCCCATCAAGGATGGAAGCGGACAGGTGGTGAAATGGTTTGGCACCAGCACCGACTTAGATGATTTGAAACGACAAGAAGAATTGCGGCGACTGCAAGAAGTTGAAAAGCGGCTGCAACAAGAAAAACGCGCCAGTCGCTTGCAAAAGTGGCTACTGGGGACTGTTAGTATTGCTTTCGTCGTCGCGAGTTTCTTGGGAATGTATGCCTTCGCTCAAAGACATCAAGCCACTGTCCGAGAAATTGAAGCGATCGCTAACGTCTCGGAAGCTCAGTTTGCCTCTGGGAATCGATTAGATGCTTTAGTCAGTGCCATCAAAGCCCAGACTCGATTGAGCAAATTGTCGGATGTGCCTGCTGAGTTATTTACCAAGGTAGATCGAGAATTGCGCCGTGCCACCTTTCAAGTCATTGAACGCAACCGCCTAAACGGTAAACAGGGAAAAGTGCGGGGTATTGCCATCACTGCCAACGGACAGACAATCGCTGCTGCTCACCAACACGGTAAGATTACTCTGTGGAAAAGCGATGGCACATTGGTAAAAGTACTTGGCGGTCACAAAGGAGAAGTCTTTGATGTCACCTTTACTCCCAAAGGCGATAAACTAATTTCGGCTGGGCAAGATGGCACTGTGCGACTGTGGAAGCTGGACGGTACACTGGTTAAAATACTCAACGGACATCAAGATTGGGTGCGATCGCTCGCCGTCAGCCCTAACGGACAATGGATTGCCTCGGCTAGTAACGACAAGACAGTAAAACTTTGGCGCATCGACGGCAGCTTGATTCGCACTTTTAAGGGACACAGCGGTGCAGTTTCAAAGGTGGCGTTTAGTCCTGTTGATGCTAACACCCTAGCCTCGGTCAGTGATGATAATACTCTCATCCTCTGGAATCTGGAGGGTAAGAAAATTCGGACACTGAATAATCCCATCGCATCCAAAAAAGGCAAAAACCGTCTGATGAGCGTCACCTTCAGCCCTGACGGACAAACTCTGGTAGCTGGAGACTGGATTGGTAATGTTATCTGGTGGACTGTCACTGGCACTTTATTGGAAACTGCCACAGAACACGACAGCAGCGTGGTGACTCTCGCCTTTAGCCCCGATGGACAAACCCTCGCTTCAGCTGGTTGGGATAACACAATTAAGTTTTGGAACAGCGATCGAACTGTCAATCAAACCCTGTATGCCCATATTAACGGTACATGGGAAATAGCTTTCAGTGCCGATGGTCGTCGTTTGATTTCCGGTGGTGAAGACAACTTGGTGCGGCTGTGGCAGCGGCAAAGCGATATTCTCACGGTATTGCGGGGTCATCGTGCCTCTGTTTGGCACACGCCGATTAGCCCTGATGGGCAAACAATCGTTTCCTCTAGTGCTGACGGCACCATTAAGCTTTGGAATCGAGCCGGACAACTGCTCAACACCTTAACCCCGCCACCGGGACAGGTTTGGTCAGTGGATATCAGCCCAGATGGGAAGGACATCGCCGCAGGTAGCGATGATGGTTCCTTGACTTTATGGACGATGCAGGGAAAACCCTTAAAAACGATTTCAGCCCATAACGCAACAGTGCGGGATGTGATGTTTAGTCGCGACGGGCTAGAAATAGCTTCCATCAGTTGGGACGGCACAGCCAAACTCTGGAAGCGGGATGGCACTTTCATCCAAACCCTGAGTGAGTCCCTACCTAAAAACCGCGATCGCCTCAATGCTGGAGCATTTAGCCCTGATAACCAATGGTTAGCGATCGGCGGTCGAGATACGTTTCTTCGCCTCTGGCACAGGAATGCAAACGGGAAGTTTCCATCTCAGCCGCAATTCACCCTGAAAAGCCATAACGAGACTATTTGGGATGTCGCCTTTAGTCCTGATGGAAAGTTCGTTGCTACAGCCAGCGAGGACACGACAATTAAACTGTGGTCGTTAGAAGGTAAATTAATTCGCACCATTCCCGCCCACACAGATCGGGTAAATGGTATCACCTTCATTCCCCCTGATTCTGGGCTCCCCGACAACTGGGGTACTGTCTTAGCCTCTGCTGGTTGGGATAATATTGTGAAACTGTGGTCGCTAGATGGCATCCTTCGCGCTACTTTGGAAGGACATGAACAGCGAGCATTGAATGTTGCCTTTTACCCCTCTACCCAGCATCAAGGAGCAATCCTAGCATCTGCCGGGTTAGATGATGTTGTGATTCTCTGGCAACTCGATCGCGTTTTAGATAGTAACCAGATATTGCACTCTGGTTGTATGTGGATACGAGATTATTTGCAAAAGCATCCAGATTTGGGCGATCGTCAATCTCTTTGTCAGGTGGAAAAAACGATTCCTCCAGCCTACTCGAATACATCCGGTTAAGCCTGTTAGCCAAAGAATTTCATCAAGTTATTTCATGGTTGATTAAAAATTTAGGCAACAAAGTTATCAAGGTTTAGAGCGACCGACTCCGAAATACTTGATTTTAGATGCGATCGCAACTGTTGATCTACCAAGCAAATTGAACAGATTTGTTGCTGCTTTACCCACCGGACATTCTTACACAGTTGATGATTTCATAGACAATCACACTTTATTACCCTTTTATTGACCTTTCCTGCCACTAGAGCGACTTCAATTAGTTCGGCAGGATATGTGCGGTGATAATGGCTCAAAAATTCATACACGCTTGGGAATTGTTGCTGGATTCATTAAGATGCCTTCTCATTTGCGCTTCTGTCCATTGTGTATGGAAGATGATCAGAAGCAGTTTGGCGAGGTCGCGTATGTATTATTTATTGTTAATAAGGATTTTGCTTAACAAGTAGGTTTTATCCCTCTTTTGTCACTTTCCTAGTATTCTGAATAAAAGGATTAAAAGAA